>NZ_CAXQBM010000076.1:0-39532 GCF_964222115.1 Alteriqipengyuania sp. | reverse complement strand
CGGGCAGGCGGCCGGTACGGGCCATCAGCTGCTCCTTCGTCTCGCGGCCGATGACGCTCTGGAAGTCGCGGACCATGGCGGGATAGGGGTGCGGACCCGCGGCCGTGCCGATGATGTAGAAGGTGTCGCCGACGTTCGAGACCCAGTCGCGCATGGCCTCGTTCATTGCTTCCTTAAGCGTCGCACGGCCATTGGTGACGGGCCGCACCTCGGCCCCCAGCAGCTTCATGCGGAAGACGTTCGGCGCCTTACGCTCGATGTCGGCGGCGCCCATATAGACGACGCAGGGCAGGCCGAAGCGGGCGCAGACAGTGGCGGTCGCCACCCCGTGCTGGCCGGCGCCGGTCTCGGCGATGATGCGGGTCTTGCCCATGCGGCGGGCCAGCAGAATCTGGCCCATGCAATTGTTGATCTTGTGCGCGCCGGTGTGATTCAGCTCGTCGCGCTTGAACCAGATCTGCGCACCGCCAAGCGCTTCGGTCAGCCGTTCGGCAAAATAGAGCGGGCTGGGGCGGCCGACATAATGCTCCAGCAAATCCTCGAACTGGTCGGTGAAGGCGGGATCCTTCTTCGCCTCGTCATAGGCCTGCTCCAGCGCGAGTATGTTGGGCATCAACGTTTCGGCGACATAGCGCCCGCCGAAATCACCGAAATGGCCCTTGTCGTCGGGCTGGTTGCGGTAGGAATTGGGTGCTTGGGTCATGGTCCAGTCCGCTCGTCCTGAGCTTGTCGAAGGGCGAGCATGCTCGCCAACCGTCCGCCGTTGGTCCTATCGTACCCTCTTCGAGTCCGACAGGCTCAGGACAAACGGTTATTCTCTGTTGCACGCACCGCTTCGCAGAAGGCGCGGATCAGGGCAATGTCCTTCACGCCCGGTGCGGTTTCGACCCCGCTGGAGGTGTCCACCAGCGGGGCGCCGGTGCGCGCAATCGCATCGCTCACATTGTCTGGGTTCAGTCCGCCTGCCAGCGCCCAGGGCATCGGGTGATCGTACCCGTCGAGCAGGTCCCATTGGAAGGCCACGCCGTTGCCGCCGGGCAGCGCCTTTGCAGGCGCATCGAATAGCATTCTGTCCACCTTGCCCACGAATGCTCGCGCCCGGTCCAGCGTTGCGCGTTCCTTCAATCCGATCGCGCGCCATGTTTCCACGCCGAGGATCTGGCGGACCATCGCCATCCACTCCACCGTCTCGCTGCCGTGGAACTGGATGATGTCCGGCTTCACCGCGCGATATGCGGTTTCCAGCTCTGCGGGCTGCATCTTGACCGTCAGCAGCACGACCCTGGTCGTTTCGGGAACGCGCCTGCGCAGCTTTGCCGCGTCTTCGAGCGACACATGCCGCGGGCTCGGCTCGTAATGGACCAGCCCGATATGCGTCGCCCCCGCGTCCACTGCCGCGTCCACCGTTTCGGGCGTCGACAGCCCGCAAATCTTGATCCCGGTCATGCAGGCCGATTGCTCAGGTCGGTTCTCGCAAGTCAATCCCGCTCAGCGATCATCGCCTAGCAAGCGGGCGAACTCATGAATTTGCGATCGACGCTTCTGCCGCTGTTCCGGCCTATGCCTACTTTGATCGCATTGTAGCCCCGCAGGGCGCCACGGAGTTCGCGCTGTAACGCCTGACCAAGTTCGAATCTCATCCCCGATGTCTTGGAGAAGGTCGAACCCAGCTGCAAAGTGACAGACCTCGCGCCTACGGTTTTCGTGACCGGAATATAGACCTTCCAATCCAGCTTGCCGATATCGGAATAGACCATATCGCGCACCTTCCCCCGCGGAGCGATGATCCTGCCATTCCGCTTCAGGACCATGTAGTCGTTCGTTGACGCGGTCCCTTCCGCCCTGAGGTGAAGTTTGCCCTCGTAAATACAGAATGCGAACTTCTTGCCTTGGAGTTCGCGCACGAAGGCGCCGGTCTCGAAGTAGCAGTTGTCGCAGGACATCAGGCCGGCGGCACGGCGCTTCGTATACTCCACGGCCTCCAAGTCGATCCGGCTGAGCCAATTCTTGTACCATGAGTGATAGCGCGGCGCTTGGGAATCGCTGGCAAGGTCGACATATTGCTGCGCTGCTGCCGGCGGGGCCGGAACGAGCCCGACAACCATAAGCGCAATTGCCATTGGCATGATCGATCTCAAGTAATTTCCCCCTAATTCAATCAATTCGACAGGGGGCAAGCTAACGAGCGCGATAGGAAATGCCAAATCGACCGCCGGCCAGAGGACCTCTGGCGAGCGCGGCGATCAGGCTTTCAAAGCGTCTCTTCGATGGCCTTGGCCGCCGCGAGCGGATCGTCGGCTTTCGAAATCGGGCGCCCGATCACCAGTACGCTCGCGCCGTCGTCGCGCGCCTGGCGGGGTGTGACGACCCGCTTCTGGTCGCCGACGGAACTGCCCGCAGGCCGCAAGCCGGGGACGACGAAGAAGCCCGATTTCCACTGGCGGTGGACTTCGCCCACCTCGTGGCCCGAGCACACGATCCCGTCGAGCCCTGCCGCCTCGGCCAGTTCGGCCAGCCGCAGCACCTGATCGTGCGCGCTGCCGTTCACGCCGGTGCGCGCAAGGTCCCGCTCGTCAAGACTGGTGAGCATGGTCACGCCGACAACCTTGGTGTGCTCGCCCGCTGCGGCCTTGGCGTCTTCCATCATCGCCCGCCCGCCGGATGCATGGACGGTGACGATGGCCGGTTCGAGCACATGGATCGCCTGCATCGCGCCTGCAACCGTGTTGGGAATGTCGTGGAATTTCAGGTCGAGGAAGATCGGCAGGCCGACTTGCGCCAGCTCGTGCACGCCATGGTGCCCATGCGCGCAGAAGAATTCGAGGCCCAGCTTGATCCCGCCAATATGCCCCTTGACCTTCCGGGCGAGGTCTCGGGCCGCCTCTACGCGCGGCAAATCGAGGGCTAGGTATACAGGGTTGGTCACGGGGTGTGCGGCTTGTCCTCTGCTGGCGTGTCCTGAGGGGTACCCTCGTCAGTGGCGGCATCCGCCGGGGTGTGGTTGTCCACCGGAGTATCGCCTTCCGGTGCAGGGGCGTCGTCCGCTTCCGGTTCGTCTGCAGTCAGCCGGGTTTCCTCGGCTGGGGCCGGTTCGTCGTCCGGTGTGTCTTCGACTGGAGCGAGTTCTTCGGACTCGGCTTCGGCAATTTCCGGTTCCGGTTCTGGCTCCGGTTCGGATTCCATCGCGGCGAGATCCTGCCGTTCGGCTTCCTCGCGATCGGCCTCGCGCGCGGCGGCCGACACGGAGTTCGCCTTGGCCGCGATCTCGAGGCTGCGGATCTTGCGGTTAAGGCTCCAGATGACGCCGCGCGAAATCAGCCATGTCGGCAGGAAGCCGAGCAGGAACGAGATGATGACCAGCGCGGGCACCTTGGTTTCCAGCACCAGGTTATCCCAGATGGTCACTTCGACTTCGCGCCAGTTGAAGAACGAGAAGACGAGCACGGCCACCAGGACCAGCACCCAGATGATCGTCCGAATTACCTGCATCGCGAAATCCCCCGAATGCCAGCGCTAGCTATGCCAGGCGCAATCGCCCGGAGCCTAAACGGACCGGTCGTGCCCGTCCAGCGAAACACCGCCTAGTCGAAAACGCGGGCGAATATCGTGTCGACGTGCTTGAGGTGATATTCGAGGTCGAACAGCGCGGTCAGCTCTTCCTCCGACAGCGCGGCAGAGACATCCGCATCCTGTTTCAGCAGGTCGAGCAGTTGCAGCCGCCCGTCGCTTTCCCACACCTTCATCGCGTTGCGCTGCACGATGGCATAGGCATCCTCTCGGCTGACGCCGTTTTGCGTAAGCGCAAGCAGCACGCGCTGCGAATGGATGAGGCCGCCCATCCGGTCCATGTTCGCCTGCATCCGCTCGGGGTAGACGAGCAGCTTGTCGACGACCCCCGTCAAACGCGCCAGCGCGAAGTCGAGCGTGATGGTCGCGTCGGGGCCGATAAAGCGCTCGACGCTCGAGTGGCTGATATCGCGCTCGTGCCACAGGGCGACGTTTTCCAGCGCGGGCAGGGCATAGGCGCGGATCATGCGCGCCTGCCCGGTCAGGTTCTCGGTCAGGATCGGGTTGCGCTTGTGCGGCATGGCCGACGAACCCTTCTGCCCCTTGGAGAAGAACTCTTCCGCTTCCAGCACTTCGGTCCGCTGGAGGTGGCGCACTTCGACCGCCAGCCGCTCGATCGATCCCGCGATCACCGCCAGCGTCGCGAAGTACATGGCGTGCCGGTCGCGCGGGATCACCTGCGTGCTGACCGGCTCGGGCACGAGGCCCAGCTTGTCCGCCACATAGGCTTCCACGTCGGGCGAGATATTGGCGAAGGTGCCCACCGCGCCGCTGATCGCGCAGGTGGCGATTTCGGTTCGCGCATCCCACAGGCGGGCGCGGCAGCGGTCGAACTCGGCATAGGCCTGCGCGAGCTTGAGGCCGAATGTGACCGGCTCGGCATGGATGCCATGGCTTCGCCCGATCGTGGGGGTGAGCTTGTGCTCTTCGGCCCGGCGCTGAAGCGCGGCGAGCAGATCGTTCATGTCGGCCAGCAGGATGTCGCTCGCGCGGGTCAGCTGCACCGCCAGCGTCGTGTCGAGCACGTCCGAACTGGTCATGCCCTGGTGCATGAAGCGTGCTTCCTCGCCCACATGCTCCGCCACCCAGGTGAGGAAAGCGATCACATCGTGCTTGGTCACGGCCTCGATCGCGTCGATCGCCTCGACGTCGATCGTGGGGTTGGTCTCCCACCAGTCCCACAGCGCCTTCGCCGCGCTTTCGGGCACGACTCCCAGCTCGGCGAGCTTCTGCGTCGCGTGCGCCTCGATCTCGAACCAGATGCGGTATTTCGCCTCCGGCTCCCACAGGGCGGTCATTTCGGGGC
The DNA here is from genome assembly GCF_964222115.1 of Alteriqipengyuania sp. Classification (NCBI taxonomy): domain Bacteria; kingdom Pseudomonadati; phylum Pseudomonadota; class Alphaproteobacteria; order Sphingomonadales; family Erythrobacteraceae; genus Alteriqipengyuania; species Alteriqipengyuania sp. The sequence goes on along the minus strand of NZ_CAXQBM010000076.1, from coordinate 34,659 downwards.
GGGCATAGCGGGGGACCATCGGGCGTATCCTGAGTCGGTGATGGGGACGGGCGCGGAATTGGGCTGGGCGCTAGGGGCTGGCACGCGGGGACGCAAGCCGTGCGACGCTTCGCCTGCGCCCGGCCCGTGTGCCTGACTGTGGCACACCCGGGGTACAAGACGCTTGATTGCAGGCCGTCGCGCTGTAAGCCTTCGCGCCACATTCAAGGGATCACTGGGGGAACAATGCGTTACATCTTTCTGGCCTCGGCCATGTCGGGGCTCGTCTCGGCTGCCCTCGTCACCCCAGCCCAGGCCGGCGACACCGTGCTCTATGGTGTGGAAAGCGCGTGGATCGATGTCGCGGACCTGCCGCCTGCTACCGAAAACCAGGGTTCGCCGCTGCGCCTGATCGAAACGCAGACGCGGCTGGAGGATGGCGTCGTCACGACCTATGGCGACATCGCCTTCGCGCTGGACAGTTCCGAGGCACTGGGCGCGCTCAACAATATCACGCTCGACTGGATGCCCGACAAGGGCGACCTGATCGTCCACCGGGTCGAACTTGTCCGCGGCGGCCAGGTGATCGACCTGATTGCGCGCGGTGCCCGGTTCGAGGTGCTGCGGCGCGAGGAAGGCCTTGAACAGCGGATCCTCGACGGCGCGCTGACGGCGACCCTGTCGGTGCCCGGCGCGCAGATTGGCGACGTGCTGCGCTACAGCTTCACCACCACGCGCAACGAGCAGGTGCTCGAGAAAGACATGGAGCACGCTTCGTTCGTGATCGCGGAGCCGACGCCGATTGCTGCCGGGCGGACGATCCTTTCTTGGCCGGTCGATTCGGGCGTGCACTGGGCGGCGACGCGGGTGGAAGACCCGATCGAAGACGTGACGCGCGATGGCTACCGCTTTGTCACGATCACGCTGCCGGTCGCGGAGCCGGACAATATTCCCGACGATGCCCCGTCGCGGTTCCGCCTGCCACCGTCGATCCGTGCGACGACCTTCGAAACCTACGACCAGATTTCGGAGGCGATCCAGCCCTTCTTCAGCACCGAAGGGGCGATCGAACCGGGTGGGGACCTGGCGCGCAAGGTCGCCGATATCGCCGCGCAGACGAACGATCCGTTGCAGCGGGCGGCCCTGGCGACGCAGTTCGTGCAGGACGAGATCAGCTATCTTCTCGATGGGCTGGATGGCGGGAACTATATTCCGCAAAGCCCGGCCGAAACATGGGCCGCGCGCACCGGCGACTGCAAGGCCAAGTCGCTCCTGCTGCTGGCCATGCTGCGCGAGCTGGGCATCTCCGCCGAGGCGGTGCTGGTGCACAGCCGCACCGGCGATGCGGTGCCGACCCTGCTGCCAGCTCTGGGCAATTTCGATCACATGATCGTGCGCGCCGACATCGGCGGTATTCCCTACTGGCTCGACGGGACGAGCAGCGGCCTTCGGGCAAGCAACATGGTAGAGGTTCCCTCCTTTCGCTACGCGCTCCCGCTGCGTCCCGGCGGTACCGGGTTGCAGGAGATGACCATGCGTCCGCAGGCGATCCCGGACGAGATCGGCACGATCCGGATCGACCAGAGCGCGGGGATCGATCTGCCGGGCATCTACGATGTCACCCTGGTGTATAGCGGCATTTCCGCGCGCAATTATCAGGCCCTGGCGCTGATCGAGGACAATGAGCAGAAAGAGAACCGCATCAACAGCGTGGTTCGCGGGGTCATCGGGGATAACGACGTCACCGATTTCGATGTCGCCTTCGATCGCGATACGGGCATCGCGACGATCCACGCGCGCGGCCTGGTCGCCTCGCCGTGGGACGATGCGAAGGGCCGCTTCAAGCTCGACGTGCCGTACCAGAAGGTCGACACGTTCAGCTTCAGTGTCGACCGCGCGCGGCCCGAGATCGCGGACCTGCCGGTGCTGGTGCACGGGCCGATCTATTACCGGCGCAATATCGAGTGGATCCTGCCGCCCGAACAGTCGGGGAATTTCCGCTTCCTCGGCCGGCAGGATATCGACCAGGTGATCGGCGGCACGCGGCTTGCCTCGACCTCTCGGCTAGAGGCGAACCGCCTCACCATTTCCGAAGAGGTCCAGAGCCTGGAATGGGAAGTCCCGGCCAGCGCGCTGCCTGAAATCCGCCGCGAAACCCTGCGCCTGAAGCGCAGCCTCCCGCGCCTGCGTGCAGGCTCGGATGTGAAGCGCATCTGGGAGTATCGCGGCGCCGAACGTGCGCGGCTGGAGCCTATCGCAAAAATGCTCGACCAGCTCGTGGAAGATGCGGACGAGGACGAGATCGACGCCTTGTTCACCCGGTTCGATTTCCGGTACCAAAACGGCGATTTTTCGAACGCTCTCGCCGATATCAGCGACGTGATCGAACGCGATGCCTCGGCCGATTACTACATGTGGCGGGGCCTGACCCATTGGGAGCTGGGCGACCTCGAAGCCGCGCTGGTCGATTTCGCCGCCGGAGCCCAGATCGATCCCGACTACATGCTCTATGACTCGCGGCTTGAAGCGCTGGCGCTGCTGGGCCGGGCGGACGAGGGTGTCGCACTGGTCGAGGAACATGCCTTCCTGTTCGAAGACCCGAAGGACGAGGCGATCAAGCGTTCCTACATCCTCGGTTTCGCGGGGCGCGAGGAAGAGGGCCTGGACCTGCTGCGCGAAGAGCTGGCGTTCGAGCCCGACGACGCGTCTCTCCTAAATGCAATGTGCTGGCGTGCCGGCACGCTCGACCGAGTCACTACGGACACGCTCTCCACCTGCACACGCGCGGTCGAGGAAGCGAGCAACAGCGCGAGCGCCATCGATAGCCGCGCCTTGGTTTATTACCGGCTCGGCCGCTACGAAGAGGCTGTGCGCGATCTCGACAAGGCGCTGTCGAACGACCCGGAACAGCACATCTCCCGCTACCTTCGCGGCATCGTGAAGCGCGCGATGGGTGACGAGGCGGGCGCGCGGGAAGATATCGCGCTGGCCCTGCATGCTGCGCCCAGCACCGCCCGGCTTTATTCGGCATGGGGCCTGCCGCCACGCTGATGGGCCATCAGGGTTGAATGTCGAATGGGCTTAGATCAGGCCCTTGGCTTTCAGGCTTACATGGCTGCCCTGGCCGATGATGACGTGATCGTGCACGCCGATGCCGAGCAGCCGCCCGGCTTCGGCAATCCGCTGTGTGATCGCGATGTCCGCGCGGCTCGGCTCGGGGCTGCCGCTGGGGTGGTTGTGCACCAGGATCAGCGCGGCGGCGCCAAGGTCCAGCCCGCGCCTGATCACCTCGCGCGGGTGGATCGCCGCCTCGTCGATCGAGCCGTCGCCCACATGGTGATCCTGCACCAGCCGGTTCTTGCTATCGAGGTAGAGCACCCGCACGCGTTCGACGGTCAGGTGCGCCATATCTGTGCTGAGATAGTCGATCAGCGCGTTCCAGTTGGAAATGACCGGGCGGTTGGCGACTTCGCTGCGCGCCATGCGCCGCGCCGCCAGCGCCACGGCCTTGAGTGCGGCGGCGCTTGCCTCGCCCATGCCGGGCACCTTGGCGAGCGCCCCCGGTTCCGCCTCGATTACGCGTGCAAGGCTGCCGAAACGGGCGATCAGCGCCTTGGCCAACGGCTTGGTATCCCCGCGCCGGATCGCAGCGAACAGCAGGTATTCAAGGACCTCGTAATCGGCGAGCGCTTCCGCCCCGCCGGTCAGTAGCCGCTTGCGAAGCCGTTCCCTGTGCCCATTCGCCGATGAAGACGAGGGGGCAGGGGTGCGGGCATCCTCTCCGCCATCCCCGAACAGATTTTCCTCGCGCTGGCTCACACCCTTGGAGACCCCTCTTTCGTGCCGCCCGAGCAATGCCGTGCATGATCCATGCGCGCAAGCGCTTCACCCGCGTCGCGCTCGTGTTGACTTGCCAAACACCCTTTCCTAAGGGGGCGGCGCCCTCGGCGGGCAGGTGGTGCCCGTGCGCATGATTCTCATTCGAAAGAGAGCCTTGGCATGAGCGACGACAAGTCCGCGCGAGAGCCCATACCCGAGGATGCGCGGATCGACGCGCTCGAGGAGCGGCTGAAGGCCGCACGCGAGCGAGAGGAGAAGCGTACCGGGTCCAAGGCGCCGAGCAAATCCCACGCGGATCATCGCATGGGCAACCGGGTGCTGGCGGACCTTGTGGGGGGGCTGCTCGGTGGTTCGTTGATCGGCTATGGCGTGGACGTCATTTTCGATACCGGGCCCTGGGGTCTGTTGATCGGCCTGTTCCTCGGGATAGGCGTGGCCTTCAGGAATGTTTTCCGCATGGCCGGAACACAAAAGCCGCCCTCCGACGAGGGCTGACACGAGATTACGCTGCGCGCGCCCGCGCGTGCAGCACATGCGAACGGGAATTTCAGGTGGCCGCCGAAGAAGGCAAAGTCGATCCGATGCACCAGTTCACCATCGAGCCGGTAGGCTCGTGGGCGCAGTGGGACATCCAGGGCGTCGATATCACGTTCACCAACAGTGCGCTGTGGATGATGATCACCACGCTTGTGCTGATCGGTTTCGTGCAGCTGGGCAGCAAGCAGCAGCTCATCCCCAACCGCTGGCAGATGGCGGTGGAAAGCCTGACCGGCTTCGTCGATAACCTGGTGCAGGCGAATATCGGCAAGGAAGGGCGCAAGTACCTGCCTTACGTGTTCTCGCTGTTCAGCTTCATCCTGTTCGCCAACCTGCTCGGCCTGCTGCCGCTGGGCATCCTGAAGATCCACCCGTTCACCTTTACCAGCCACTTCACCGTCACCGGCGTGCTGGCGGTGATCAGCTTCGCGATCGTGCTGATCGTCGGCTTCTGGAAGCATGGCCTGCACTTCTTCAGCTTGTTCGTTCCGCACGGCACCCCGCTGCCGATGGTCCCGATCATCGCGCCGATCGAATTCGTCAGCTTCATGGTGCGCCCGTTCAGCCTCGCGCTGCGGCTGTTCGTTGCCATGATGGCCGGGCACGTCCTGCTCGAAGTGCTGTCCAGCTTCGTGATCGACGGCACCAATGCGGGCATCGGTTTCGGCCTGCTGGTCGGCCTGCCCAGCTTCCTGCTGATGATCGGTATCTGTGCGCTGGAACTGCTGGTTGCCGGCATCCAGGCCTATGTCTTCGCGCTGTTGACTGCCCTGTACATCAACGACGCCGAAAACCTTCACTAAGCCTTTTCAAACCTCAATTTTTCCAAGGAGTAGTTACAATGGATCCTGAAGCAGCCAAGCTCATCGGTGCAGGCCTCGCAGCGATCGGCGCCGGCATGGCCGCCATCGGTGTGGGTAACGTGTTCGGCTCATTCCTCGAAAGCGCACTGCGCAATCCGGGTGCGGCAGACGGCCAGCAGGGCCGCCTGTTCATCGGCTTCGCCGCTGCCGAACTTCTCGGCCTGCTGGCGTTCGTCGTCGCGATGATCCTGATCTTCGTCGCCTGACGAAACGTATTGGTAGGGGACGCGCTTCGGTTGCGTCCCCACCGATGATTTGCCGATCTTCTGACCGGACTGACCCGCAATGCCCCAGATAGCCCAACTTGCCGAAACCTTCTCCAGCCAGATCTTCTGGCTGCTGGTGTTCTTCGGCATTACCTTCTTCGTCGTCGGACGCGGCATGGTGCCGCGTGTGATGGACACGATGGACAAGCGCGCCAAGCAGATCGCCGACGATATCTCGGCGGCGCAGGCTGCGCGCGACCAGGCCGACAAGGAAGAAGAGGCGTGGCGCACGCGTGAGAACGAGAACCGTGCTCGCGCACAGGCGCTGATTGCCGAAGCCAAGGCGGAAGCCGCGGCGAAGTCCGAGAAGAAGATCGCGGCCGCGCAGAAGCGGCTCGACAAGAAGCTGGACGAGGCGGACGCGGAACTGGCCGCAGCACGCAAGGATGCGATGGCGGAGATTGAATCGGTCGCGACCGACGCCGCGCAAGACATCGTCGCGCGCATTGCCGGGATCAAGGTGACCAAGCCTGTCGCCAGCAAGGCCGTGAAGGAGAGCCTCGCCAATGGCTGAGAATACGGCCTACACCGTGGGTGAGACCCACGCGAACGACGCGGAAGCGCACACCGAGCACGATGCGGGTGGCGAGCATCACGCAGGCCCGATGCTGTGGGGCCTCGCGCCCTACCAGTGGGTCTCGATCTCGATGCTGGTCCTGCTGCTGATCGCGTTCTTCGGCGCGAAGGTGCACAAGACGATTGGCGGCGGGCTCGACGGGCAGATTGCGGCGATTCGTGCCGAACTGGACGAAGCCAAGCGGCTGCGGACCGAAGCCGAGCAGCTGCGGGACGAATATGCAGCCAAGATCGCCAATGCGGAAAACGATGCCGAGGCGATGCTCGACAATGCCAAGGCCGAAGCCGAAGCGATCCTGGTTCGTGCAGAGGACGACAGCAAGGCGCTGGTCGAACGGCGTAAGCGCATGGCGCAGGACAAGATCTCCGCCGCCGAACGTGAAGCCGTGGCCGAAGTGCGCGCGACTGCCGCTGCCGCTGCCGCTGCCGCGAGCCGCAAGCTGATCGGCGAAAAGCTGGACGCCAAGGCCGACAGCAAGATTGCGGACGACCTGATCGCCGGTATCTGACGGATCGGGGCGCCGGGGGCGGAACTTCCCGGCGCCTGTACCGCTAGTCTCCCGTACTCTTGGGAGATTGTCGTGACCGCTACCGCTATTGCTATCAACTGCTCGCTGGCCAAATCCAGCGAACGGCCCAGCTCCACCGATGCCATGATCGGTGTCTTGCGCGATGCCTTTCAACCGAAAGGCGTTCATATCGCCGAAACGCTTCGCATTGCGGATTTCAACGTACCGCCCGGGGTCTCTTCCGATGAGGGGGAGGGCGATGATTGGCCTGCGATCCGCGAGAAGATACTCCAGCATGACATACTGGTCTTCGGGACACCGATCTGGATGGGTCAGATCAGCTCTATCGCCAAGCGCGTGTTGGAGCGGATGGACGCCTTCCTCTCGGAAACCGACGATGCCGGCCGCATGCCGAGCTATTCGAAGGTCGCGGTTGCCGCCATCGTCGGCAACGAAGATGGGGCGCACTGGGCGTCTTCCCAGCTCTTCCAGAGCCTCAACGATACCGGCTGGACCATTCCCGCGGCCGCGACCTGCTACTGGGTCGGCGAAGCGATGGGATCGAAGGATTTCAAGGATTTTGAAGACACGCCCGACAAGGTCGCGGAGACGGCTGATATGGTAGCGTCCAACGCAGCGCACCTCGCCAACCTCCTCAAGGGCACGCCCTATCCGGGTTAGGCCCTAGAACTCGTCCTTGGCGGCGCGCAGCGCGGCAAAAGTCTCATGCGGGGCGGTGCCGCCCCAGCGCGCCTGCATCTCCGGCGCATCGGCGCGCGGGAACGGGTTGGTCTCCAATTCGCGCGAAAGGACGGTAGGCACGGTCGGCTCGCCCTTGGCGCGTTTCGCGTCGATCTCGCGCGCGTAGTCGGTCAGCGCGGTGTTTTCGGGGTCGGCATGCAGAGCGAATTTCGCATTGGCAGCCGTATATTCGTGCGCGCAAAAGAGTGTTGTTTCGGGCGGCAGCGCCTTGATCCGCTGGAGGCTGTTCCAGAACTGCTGCGGCTTGCCTTCGAACATCCGCCCGCAGCCCAGCGCGAACACGCTGTCGCCAACGAAGGCGATGCCATCGTGGGCCAGGTGGAACGCGATGTGGCCGTTGGTGTGGCCCGACACGTCGATTACACGCGCAGAGTGCGCTCCCAGCGAAACCTCGTCGCCATGCGTCACAACTTGATCGATGGAGGAGAGCTTCTCGACCTCCTGCGGCGCGATAACCTTCGCGCCTGAAGCCTCGACGATGGCCTTGTTTCCGCCCGCATGGTCCGGATGCCAGTGCGTGTTCCAGACTTGCGTGATCCGCCAGCCCTTCACCTCAGCCTGACGCAGATATTCCGCGCCATCGGGCGTGTCGATCGCGGCGGTCTCTCCACTGTCGGGATCGTGCAGCAAGAAGCCGTAGTTGTCGGACAGGCAGGGGAACTGGTGAATTTCTAGGGGCATAATCAATCAGCCTCCGGCCTTATAGATCGTTCCAACTCAGCGAGCTTCATCTGCATAAGGTAGCTCATGTCACTTCACCTCCTGCAGGCGTGCCCACAGGTCCATCGGCGGCGCTTTGGTTGTCATCTCATCCACTTCAGCAACGAACCCCGGGTGGAAATATCCGCGGCAAAGTCCCCATAGCTCGCGGCCACGCACGGTGCCGAGAATGAAGAAAATCACTCCGCGATAGGCTTCGAAGGATTCGCGCGTCATCGCGCCATTGCGATGCTGGATCCACTCATATTCACGCGCGCGCATCTGCCCGATGATCCAGAATAGTAGGCGGGTCTTTTCCTCAAATGTCGGCTTTTCCTTCTGCGCGAATAGCTGGCCCAGCTGGGGAAACTCGACGAACTTATAAACGCCTGTCTGGTCGTTCTCCAGCTGGGTCTGCCGCGAACCCGACCTGAGCTGTTCTGCTCCTTGGCGCACCTCCAGCGTTAGTACGATCAGCGTGATGGCGACGATCACCGTACCGGCGATCTGCGAAAGGATAGCGAAATCGGAAAGGGTCATTGGCACGGCTCCCGCAAGGACGCCTCTCGTATACCCGCCGCCCTGATACGAAAAGGCCCGCCGCTCCTTGTGAGGAGGGCGGGCCTTTCTCTAGCCAGCAAGGCTGACAGCGGACTTAGTCGTCCTGCTTCTTAAGCGCTTCGCCCAGGATGTCGCCGAGCGAGGCACCCGAGTCGGCCGAACCGTACTGTTCCACTGCCTGCTTCTCTTCGGCGATCTGGTACGCCTTGATCGAGAAGGTCGGCTTCTTCGAACGATCGAACCCGGTGACCATCGCATCGAGCTTCTGGCCGGTCTGGAAGCGATCCGGGCGCTGCTCGTCGCGGTCGCGGCCAAGGTCCGAGCGCTTGATGAAGCCGGTCGCGCCGTCTTCGCCAACCTGCACTTCGAGGCCGCCATCGCGGACTTCCAGCACGGTGACGGTGACGGTTTCGCCGCGACGCAGCGAACCACCGGCAGCGGCTTCGGTCGGCGCACCCTTTTCGAGCTGCTTCATGCCGAGGCTGATGCGTTCCTTGTCGACATCGACGTCGAGCACGATCGCCTTGACCTCTTCACCCTTGCGGTGGAGCGCCAGCGCGTCTTCGCCCGAGATACCCCACGCGATGTCGGACATGTGGACCATGCCGTCCACGTCGCCCGGCAGGCCGATGAACAGGCCGAATTCGGTGGCGTTCTTGACTTCGCCTTCGACTTCGCTGCCAACGGGGTGCGCTTCGGCGAATTCTTCCCACGGGTTGCGCTGGGCCTGCTTGAGGCCGAGCGAGATGCGGCGCTTTTCGGAATCGACTTCCAGCACCATCACTTCGACTTCCTGCGAGGTCGAAACGATCTTGCCCGGGTGGACGTTCTTCTTGGTCCAGCTCATTTCGGAAACGTGGACCAGGCCTTCGATGCCCGGTTCGACTTCCACGAAGGCGCCGTATTCGGTGATGTTGGTCACCTGGCCGGTCAGCTTCATGCCCACCGGGTACTTGGCGGCGACGCCATCCCACGGATCGCTTTCGAGCTGCTTCATGCCGAGCGAGATGCGCTGCGTATCGGCATTGATACGGATGATCTGCACGGTCACGGTCTGGCCGATCTCGATCACTTCGCTGGGGTGGTTGACCCGCTTGTAGCTCATGTCGGTGACGTGGAGCAGGCCGTCGATGCCGCCCAGGTCCACGAAGGCGCCGTAATCGGTGATGTTCTTGACCACACCGTCGACCACCTGGCCTTCGGCGAGATCGCTGATCAGTTCGCTGCGCTGTTCGGCGCGCGTTTCTTCAAGAACCGCACGACGCGAGACCACGATGTTGCCGCGGCGGCGATCCATCTTGAGGATCTGGAAGGGCTGCGGCTGGTCCATCAGCGGGGTGACGTCGCGCACGGGGCGGATGTCGACCTGCGAACCGGGCAGGAAGGCCACGGCACCGTCCAGATCGACGGTGAAGCCGCCCTTCACGCGGCCGAAGATGCGGCCTTCGACGCGCTTGCCTTCGCCGAATTCGTTTTCGAGGCGATCCCACGCGGCTTCGCGGCGGGCGCGGTCGCGGCTGAGCATTGCTTCGCCATCGGCGTTTTCGACGCGGTCGACGAAGACTTCGACTTCGCTGCCGACTTCGAGACCGTGCTCGTCATCGACGCGCATGAATTCCTTGAGGTCGACGCGGCCTTCGCTCTTCAGGCCGACATCGATCAGCGCCATGCCGTTCTCGATGGCGGTGACGGTGCCCTTGACGACGCGGCCTTCGAAGCCGCCTTCATCCGCATCGCCGAGTTGTTCGTTGAGAAGCGCTTCGAAATCGTCGCGCGTCGGGTTGGCTGCAGTTGCCATAAGGTAGAGGTTCCTAAATCACATTTGCTACCGGCCACCGGTTTTTCCGGGGTCTTTCCCGCCGACGCCGCACCATTGCGGGCCATCCGGGGCAAGAGGGCCGTGTTCCGCGCTAGGCCGGATGCCACCGCGCGGGTCCTTCGGATTCGTCAAAATACGAGAACGGGCGCGCGCTTACGCCCGATCCCGCAGAAATGCAAGCAATTTGGTCGCGTATGCTAGTCGCCGACATAGCGCATGGCGACGTCGCAACGTGCATAGCACGCGCCATAGTCTGCCATGGTTGCGCCGTCGTGAACGAAGCCCAGCTTCTCGTACAGGTGGATCGCGGCTTCGCTTTTGCGATTGGTGAGAAGATAGAGCGGATCGGCGCCAAGCTCCTCGGCCCGATCGATCATAGCGCGCAGCAGGAACTCCCCGGCCTTGAGGCCGCGTGCGCTCTCCCGCACGCCCATCTTGGTAAGCTCGAAGCTGGTAGCCCCGGTCTTGCGCAGAGCACAGGCGCCCACAATGCCGAGCCCTGCGGCCTCGACGAAGAGGATGTCGCCACCTGGTGCGATGATCATTGCATCGGGGTTTTCGAGAACCTCGCGATCGGCTGCTTCGAGCGAATACATGCTCTCGATCCACTCTGCATTGATATCGCGAAAGTGGTGGGCGAAGCCTGCATCGTAGCGGACGATGCGCAGCGGCTCGGGGGTAAGCTGCGCAGCGCGCTCGGCAATCGAGGCCTTGGCCAGTTCCTCCTCGATGATCGCCAGCTGCGCGAGAAAATCGCCCTCGACCCGATCGAGCAATTGCGCCGCCGCGCTACCGACGCGCGGCCAGATGTCACTTGTGAGGGTGAGGACAGCGGCCTGACCTTGCGCCGTCAATTCGACGCATCGGCTACGTTGGTCGGAGCATTCGGTATCGGCAATCAGCCCAAGCTTGGTCAGCTGCCCGAGTGCTCGGGTGACGCCGGGCTGGCTTGTTCCACAGGCGTCGGCAAGCTGGCCGACGGTGCGCGAATCGGTCCGCAGCGCGGCGAGGATCCCCATGTGTCCCGGTTGGAGCGGCAGCCCGGCATCGGTGATGACGCTGGCTGCACCTACCTGCATCCGCTCACCCAGCCGCTTGAGCCGGCTGCCGAGAAAGGACGGGCCCATTTGCGCGACGACATCCATAGCTTAGCTCCATAGCGCGATATATAACGCGTTATAGATCTATGTGAGACTTTGCAACCCGATTTGCCAGAACCTAGCGAGTAGCGGTGGTGACTACATTGATAGCGGCGGCGATAGCGGCGGCTTTGTCGAGCGTGGTGGTGTCGAGAATGAAAGCGTCGGGTGCAGCGACAAGCGGTGCGTCCTTGCGCTCCATATCGCGTTCGTCGCGGCGGCGGACCTGCTCCAGCACTTCCTCACGCGTGACATCGCGGCCTTGGCCCTGCATCTCGGCAAAGCGACGGTCGGTCCGTGCATCGAGCGAGGCGGTGACGAACAGTTTTACGTCGGCATCGGGGCAGATCACCGTGCCGATATCGCGCCCGTCCAGCACCGCACCGCCATCCTGCTGGGCGAATGCCCGCTGCCGCTCGAACAGGGCCTTGCGGACCCCGGGATGGACCGAGACCCGGCTGGCGAGGCTGCCCCCTGCCTCGCTGCGCAGTTCCGGATCTTCCAGCAAGCTGTCGGGGAAACTCGTTGCCGCCACCGCATCGGCCTCACTGTCCGGATCGGTGCCGTTCAACTGCACCTGCCGCCCGACCGCGCGGTAGAGCAGCCCGGTATCGAGGTGCGGCAGGCCGAAATGGGCGGCGAGCTGTTTGGAAATCGTGCCCTTGCCCGAAGCGGTGGGCCCGTCGACGGCGATGATCATTCCTGGTCCATCCTTTGCAGCCAGCCACGCAGGATCGCTTCTGTCTCGATCGGTCGATCCCTCAGGAAACCATGCGCACCGCCTGGAACGACGGCCAGTTCTGCCCCCGGCGCCAGTGCGACAAATTCCTGCACGGTATCGATCCGCGCAGAATCGTATTGCCCGATCAGAAACAGGGTGCGCGAACCGTCGATTTCCAGAAGCTTCGGCGTGGCGTCATAGTTCTTCAGCAACCCGGTGGAGGCAAATTCGCTCGGCCCCCACATGCTGTTGTAGATTAGGCCGTTGAAGCCTTCTCCGCGATAGGTGCGGGCATAGTCCGCCGCCGCTTCGTCGCGTGGCGGAGGGGTGTAATATTTCGAGTACACCTTGGTGAACACCTCGCCGCAAGTCCGGCCCGGCGGCGGGTCGTCGCCCTCGCACTGTTTCACCAGCTGGCGGTTCTCCTCGGACAATTCGCGCAGCAGCAGGTTGGCGTCGGTAATCCAGTGGATGGTGGAAATGAACGTCCCGCTCAGCACCGCGGAGGCGACATGATCGGGGTAGCGCGCTGCATATTCGAGCGCGATCGCCGAACCCCAGCTATGGCCGACCAGGTGCAGCTTTTCCGCCCCGACGGCGCTTCGGATTGCTTCCAGTTCTTCCACGAACCGCTCGACGCGCCAGTTCGCGGGATTGTCCGGCCGGTCCGACTTGCCGCTGCCCAGCTGGTCGTAAAGGATGATCGGCCTTTCATCCGCTAGGCCGAGGAACCGGGCGAAGCCCAGGTGTGTCCCACCCGGTCCGCCATGGATGAAGATTGCAGGCGTCTTGTCGCTCGCCGCGATGTCGCCATTGATGCGCACGTACACATTGCCGCCTTCGACCGGCACCATCAATTCGCGGTCGGGCGCAACCCATGCTGCGGCGTGGGTGACGGGCGCGGTGTCCTGCGCGACAAGCGGCGAGATCAGACTGCATGCTGCGACGAGTGCAAGTAGCGCTCTCTGGATCATGCTTCTTCCTCCATCGCGTCTGGTTCGGGGCGAGAGCGGACCGCCTTCACGAGCCCGTAAATCGCAATAGCAGCCCAGAAACCTTCGAGCACGAGGCTCGGCCAGTTGGTGTGGACCAGCAGGCTGACGGTCAGCATAGCGGCACCGAGCAGGTTGGTGCCATGAAGGATGTACGGGTTGGGCTTCTCACTGGCCGTGAGGTAGAAATAGGCGCCGATTATGCAGGCCATGCCGACGAAGCCGACGAGGGAGTAGATGTCGGTCATCGTGTTACCTCATCCAGCAGGGCTATGAAATTCGGGAAGCTCGTCGCAATGGGCGAGGTATCGTCCACTTCCACTCCGTCGCGGCTCGCGAGGCCTGCGACCGCCATGCTCATCGCGATGCGGTGATCGAGATGCGTTTTCACCCGCGCATTGGCGCTGCCCCGCAAGGGCTCGCCGCCCGTGCCGTGGATTGTGAGGCCATCCTCGCGCTCTTCCACCTGCGCGCCGACAGTCTTCAGCGCGGCGGCCATGGTGGCGAGGCGGTCGCTCTCCTTCACGCGCAGCTCTTCCAGCCCTCGAGTCACCGAGGTTCCCTGCGCCAGCGCAGCAGCGACGAACAACACCGGGAATTCGTCGATCATGCTTGGCGCGAGGGCCGGATCGACCTCAATCCCCTTGAGCGTCGCATGGCGCACGCGCAGGTCCGCCACCGGCTCTCCGCCGACCTCGCGCGGGTCCAGTTCCTCAATATTTGCGCCCATTGCGCGCAGCACGCCGACGAGTCCGGCGCGGGTGGGGTTCATGCCGACATTGCGGATCGTCAGGTCGCTGCCTTCGACCAGCGTCGCGGCGACCATGAAGAAGGCTGCGGAAGAGGGATCTCCCGGTACTACGATATCCTGCGGTTGCAGCTCTGGCTGGCCCGTCAGGCGGATGACGCGCTCGCCATCTTCCTCGCTCACCTCGATCAGCGCCCCGAACCCGCGTAGCATCCGTTCGGAATGGTCGCGCGTGGGTACCGGCTCGATCACCGTGGTAACGCCGGGCGTGTTGAGCCCCGCCAGCAGCACCGCGCTCTTCACTTGTGCGCTCGCCACCGGCAGGCGGTAAGTGATCGGCACGGCAGGATGCGCGCCTTCGAGCATCAGCGGCATGCGACCACCGGGGGAAGGCGTGAATCCCGCACCCATTTGCGACAGCGGTTCGATCACGCGGCCCATCGGACGCTTCGAAAGGCTGGCATCGCCGGTGAATGTCGCGGTGATCCCGTGGCTGGCCACCAGTCCCATCAGCAGGCGGGCAGAGGTGCCGCTATTGCCGCAGTCGAGCGCGGCATCGGGTTGCAGCAGCCCGCCGACGCCCACGCCGTGAATGCGCCACTCGCCGTCGCCTGTCCGCTCGATATCCGCGCCCATTGCGCGCATGGCAGCTGCGGTGGCGAGCACGTCCTCGCCCTCCAACAAACCGGTAACGCGCGTCTCACCCACGGCCAGAGCGCCCAGGATCAGCGAGCGGTGGCTGATCGACTTGTCGCCCGGCACGGCGATCGTCCCGCGCAAGGGGCCGCTCGCCCTGAACCGGCGCGAAGTGGGAGAAGTGCTCATAATCGGGTCTCTGTAATGCGGGGCGGGCTTTGACACCGGCTATGACGCATGGCAAGGCGCGCGCCATTCTTGATTCGGAGGCGGCTTCGCCCCAAGTCATGTCCCACGAATTTTTACCGGCGCGCGCGAATGGAACAAGCCAGCGCCCGCAACAAGGAACACACAATGGTCAAACCCGAATGGGGCACCAAGCGTACCTGCCCCAAGTGCGGCACGCGTTTCTACGATCTGGGCAACGAAGACCCGGTGACCTGCATCGAATGCGGTAACGAATGGACACCGGAGCCCGTGCTCAAGTCCAAGCAGCCGATTCCGTTCGAGGAAGAGGACAAGAAGAAGAAGGACAAGGAAGCCGATAGCGACCTTGCCGATGACGATCTGGAGGATATCGACGTCGACGAGGACGACGATTCACCGGATAACGAAGTGGATCTGGGCGGCGACGACGACCTGGGTGTGTCGAAGTCCAAGGGTGACGACGACGATAGCGACGATACCTGATGCGCTAGCCCTATTATTGGGCTTGCAAAGGGGCGCCGTGCTTTCTAAACGGCGCCTCCCATACCGGCCGGGGCCTTAGCTCAGCTGGGAGAGCGCTACAATGGCATTGTAGAGGTCAGCGGTTCGATCCCGCTAGGCTCCACCACCGGTTTCGGATAGTTCGCTATCCATGGAAGTGTTTCAGAAGGGGCAATGCCCCGACGCTGGCCGACGAGGTTTCGTCCGCCGGCGTTTTTCGCGTTTGATCCGGCTCTGTGCCGGGAATGGAGTAATCGGCTAGCATGTTCGACGCATTGTCGGATCGCCTTGGCAATACCTTCGACCGCTTGCGCGGACGTGGAGCCCTGCGCGAACAGGACGTGCGCGACGCGATGCGCGAAGTGCGGATCGCACTGCTCGAAGCCGATGTCGCGCTGCCCGTCGCGCGCGATTTCATTGCGAACGTCACCGAGAAAGCGGTCGGCGAGAGCGTCCTCAAGTCGGTCACCCCCGGCCAGCAGGTCGTCAAGATCGTCAATGACGAGCTGGTCGCGATGCTGGGCGGCTCCGAGGGCGAAGACGGTCACGTCCCGCTGGTGCTGGAGGCGAAGCCGCCGGTCGTCATCATGATGGTCGGCTTGCAGGGCTCGGGTAAGACGACCAGCACCGCCAAGCTCGGAAAGCTGATCCGCGAGAAGCACGGCAAGAAGGCCATGATGGCCTCGCTCGACGTTAATCGTCCGGCCGCGCAGGAACAGCTGGCGGTGCTGGGCGAGCAGGCGCAGGTCGACACCCTGCCGATCGTCGAAGGCCAGCAGCCGGTCGAGATCGCCAAGCGTGCGCTCGAATCCGCCAAGCTGCGCAATGTCGACGTGGTGCTGCTCGACACCGCGGGCCGCCTGCATGTCGACGAAGCGCTGATGGCCGAGATGAAGGCGGTCGCTTCGGTGGCGACGCCGACCGAAGTGCTGCTGGTGGTTGACAGCTTGACCGGCCAGGATGCGGTCAATGTCGCGCAGAGCTTCTCCGACGAAGTACCGCTGACCGGCGTGATCCTGACCCGGATGGATGGCGATGCGCGCGGCGGTGCGGCGCTTTCCATGCGCGCGGTTACCGGCAAGCCGATCAAGTTTGCGGGCGTGGGCGAGAAGCTGGATGCACTCGAAGCCTTTCACCCGCGCCGGGTTGCCGAACGCATCCTGGGCATGGGCGATGTCGTCTCGCTGGTCGAAAAGGCCGCCGAGACGATCAAGGTCGAGGAAGCGGAGCTTCTCGCCAAGCGGATGGCCAAGGGCCAGTTCGACCTCAACGACCTGCGCATGCAGCTGAACCAGATGCAGAGCATGGGTGGCCTCGGCATGCTGGCGGGCATGATGCCCGGCATGACGAAGGCCAAGGCCGCGATGCAGGCCAGCGGGATGGACGATAAGGTGCTGGTCCACATGGATGCGATCATGGGGTCCATGACGCCCAAGGAGCGCGCCAATCCCGCGCTGCTCAACGCCAAGCGCAAGCGCCGCGTCGCCGCAGGCAGCGGTACGCAGGTGCAGGACGTAAACAAGGTGCTGAAGATGCACCAGGAAATGTCTCGCGCGATGAAGCAGATCAAGAAGATGGGCGGGATGAAGGGCCTCGCTGCCATGCTTGGCGGAGGCGGCGGAATGGGCGGCCTTCCGGGGGCCGGTGCCAAGGGCATGCCCGCCCTGCCCGGACTGGACGGGAAAGGCGACGTGGACATGAGCAAGCTGCCCCCCGACCTGCAGAAATTACTTCCGAAGAAATAACCGATAACGACTTAGATTAGACCAAGGACGAACCAAAATGGCTATTGCACTTCGACTTTCGCGTGGCGGCGCCAAGAAGCGCCCCTACTACCGCATCGTTGCGGCGGACTCGCGCTACCCGCGCGATGGCCGCTATCTCGAACAGATCGGCACCTACAACCCGCTGCTCGCCAAGGACGACGAAAAGCGCGTCCAGCTGAACGAAGACCGCGCCAAGTACTGGCTGGGCGTCGGCGCGCAGCCGAGCGACCGCGTGGCCCGTTTCCTCGATGCCGCCGGCATCCGCGAGCGTGCGGCGCGCAACAACCCGAACAAGGCCGAGCCGGGCGAGAAGGCCAAGGAACGCGCCGAGGAAAAGGCTGCCAAGGAAGCTGAAGCCGCCGAAGCACTGAAGGCTGCCGAGGAAGCACCGGCGGAAGAAGAAACCAAGGTGGAAGAAGCTGCAGCTGAGGAAGCTCCGGCCGAAGAAACCAAGGAAGAAGCGCCCGCAGAGGAAGCTGGCGAAGAAAAGGCCGAGGGCTAAGCTCTCGTCATGGCGGATCGCCCCGTCACGCTTGCCGCCATTGTCGGCGCGCACGGCGTGACGGGCGAGGTCCGCCTGAAACTGTTCGGCGACGGGGTCGACGCGCTGAAAGGCCACAAGGTATTCAATGCCCATGAGCCTGGGAGCGCGCTGACCCCCGCCAAGATCCGCAGCGACAACAAGGGCGGAGCTATTGCCCGCTTCGCCGAAGTGCCGGATCGCACCGCGGCAGAGGCGCTGCGGGGCACCGTGCTGACCGTCCCGCGCGAGGCGTTGCCTCCGCTTGGCGACGACGAATTCTACCATACCGACCTGATCGGGCTGCCGATGGTCACGACAGAGGGCATTGCCATCGGGACCGTCGTCCACATCGCAAATTACGGCGCGACCGACATTGTCGAGATCGCGAAAGATCCCGTCCCGGAGAAGGGTCCGAAGACCTTCATGGTCCCGCTGATCCCGGCGGCTATTCCCGACTGGGACGATACGCGGCTAGTAGTGGCGACGGAGTTCGTCGACCGCTGATCGGGCGTCCGCCCTGTGGCGGTTTTTCTCGGAACATCATGCTCGCCCGGCACGCTGGGTGGGTATGAGGACGTTCAAGACAACCACCGCCATTCTGTTCGCACCGATGGTACTTGCAGCTTGCGCCGAGCCCGTGCAGCAGGCCCCCGACGACGAGCCACCGGGATCGGACAGCGCATTGATCGACGATCGCGGGTCCGACACGCCGGGTGCAGGTACCCGTCCGGCGGGGCAGGCAGACCTTGTGACAGTCAAAGGGCGGATCGCACATGGCGTCGAATGCCTGACGCTGAAAACGCCTGATGGAGATGTCTGGAGTTTCAATCCGGGCGAAGCCGAATTTGGACCGGGCGACTACGTCAGTATTCGCGGCGAGGTCGCCGATGCGAGCTTCTGCCAGCAGGGCAAAGGGACGCTGATCCCGCAGTGGATCGAGGAAATCGATCCGCCCGCCCGCGATCGCGATCCCGCGCGGGCAGGCGGTCTGGCTGTCACCAGTGAATACGTGCAGGGCAGCTGGGTTGCAAAAGGGCTAAAGGCCAATTGCGCCAAGCCCGATTTCGATGTCACGCCCAACTCGCGCGGCATGAGTATTATCGAAACGCGCATCAATGGCGTTCCAGAGACCGGCGTGGTCGATGTAGGGCCTACGCCCGCACTGCAGTGGGACGAACCATTGCCAACCCTGCCGATCGAAACGCGGGGCCCTGACGGGCTGGCGGTCATACCGGCAAAAGGGGCGGATAGTGTTACTTTGGCCGGGCACAGGATCGAAGGCGACGGGGTCGTGTTCGTCAAATGCGCCGATTGACGCTGGCTTGAACCGTCCGCCTGCGCGATAATCGCAAGCGATGGATGCGCAAAACACCGAACTGTGGCAACGGCTGGTCGATTACGAGATCGGGCCGGAGGATGCCGCGTTCTCCTTCGCGCAGCGGCTGGCGCGGGAGAACCGCTGGAGTGCGGATTATGCCGCGCGCGTGCTCACCGAATACAAGCGGTTCTGCTGGCTCGCCTGCGAGGCCGGGCACGAGGTCACGCCGTCCGATGCGGTCGATCATGCATGGCACCTGCACCTGACCTATAGCCGCGACTACTGGGGTCGTTTCTGCCCGCATGTCCTGCACATGCCGCTGCACCACGGGCCGACTGCGGGCGGCACGCAGGAGCGCACCCGGTATTACGACCAGTACGCGCAGACGCTCGCCGCGTACGCACAGCATTTCGGCGAACCCGCGCCGTTCGACATCTGGCCGGACGCACGGCGGCGCTTCGTGATCGATCCCAAGGCGGTACGAGTGAACCCGGCGGACGCCCTTATCCTGCCGCGCCCGATAGCCTATGGTCTCGGCGGCGCGATCGCGTTAGCCTTCGCCGCGTTTATCGCTGCGGCGATCCTGTGGGGAGGCCCATGAGTAGGCCAATAAGGAGGGACGCGTAATGGATCTCGGCTTGTCGGCATACGATGCTGGTGAATTCCTCGTCATCTACTCTGCGATGATGGTGTTCGGCTGGCTGATGACGGTGATCGTGCCGATGCTGTTCCGCCCCGCAGGCGAACCGGGCGTGCCCCAGACTGCCGGGCAGTATGCCGCGCTGGCGAGCGGGAAATCCCGCTACGCCGAGTCGGTCATGTCCGGCTTGCTGGCTTCGGGAAGGCTGGAGCTGGAAGGCAAGACATTCCATGTGCGCGACAGGCAGGCAGAGGGCGGAGGCGCCGAAACGCGGCTGATGTCGCTCGGCGACCGGTTCGACTGGAAAACCTTCGTGCGTGCGATAGACAGCGGGTACGAGACGGATCGCGATACGCTTCGCGCGGCTGGCCTGCTCGATGGGCCGGGCAAGGCATTCAAGGTGCGCGCCTTATCGGTCGTCCCGCTGATCGTGATCATCCTGTTCGGGCTGCACCGGTTCGATGCGGGCCGCGATCTGGGCGAGCCGGTCGGCGTGCTCGGCGTGCTGATCGCATTGGGCGCGGTGATCGTCGTCTGGCGGCTGCTTGCGGGGTTCCGCCGTACGCGAGCGGGTGACCGCGCACTCAAGGAAGCGCGACAGGAGCATGTCGGGCTGAAGCGCGCGCCGACCAATGAGCAGATGGCGCTGGGCGTAGCGATCTTCGGTACTGCCGTGCTCGCAGGAACGCCCTACGATCCGCTCCACGCGATGCGCCATGGCGGCGGCGGCGATGCAGGCTACGCCGGTGACGGCGGAGGCGATGGCGGCGGATCGGGCTGTGGTGGCGGTGGCTGCGGCGGTTGCGGAGGGTGACGGGAAGAGGCCGTCTCGGCCTGTTTTGCAGTTCAGACAGGGAGAATACGAAGTTGAAAACGCTTGCTTATCCAGTCCTCGCCAGTGTGGCTCTTTTTTCATCGCCGATTGTATACGCGCAGGAATCCTCAGGCGATCGGCCCTATCCTTTTACGAGCAGCTATTTCGTGGGTGAATGGGTCGATAGCGAGGATTGCTCGCTGGAACGGCTGACCATGAGCGCCGATGGCACCTTCACCGCTCCGGGAGGGGGAACAAGCACCTGGTCGCTTGACGGTAATGTCCTTACCTTTGGCAGCGGTACGAGCGCGAGCTCATTCATGGTCGAACCCGTCAGCCGGGGAAAGGTGATCATTTATAATGAGGATGGGACAGTCGGATATTCAATCCGCTGCTGAGTAATGCTGCTGAAATTCCGCGCGGGTCGATCTATCGGCGGAAGCCGCCGTGGCTCGGATCGCTGGGGTTGAGTAACTTCGTAAGTCTCGATTACGCAAACTATCATATGCAGCCCGATATGTTCGGCTTGCGGGTGGATACGCGGGCGAGGGATGGGGTGGAATGGGAGAGCTAGACGACTTTTACGTCTTGGCATTTGCTGTTCCGACAGTGCTGGCACTGGGGACCGCATACGGCATGGCGCGACTACTGAGGTCGCGGCTGGAAAGTGTGGTGAGCCCAGTGCGTTTCGTCGTGGCAGCAACCGCGCCCATGGCCGTGATCTTCGGCTATTTCATCATTTGGGATGCGATCGAGTTGGCTCGCCATCGCGCTGAGTATGGCGATATGGGATATATGGGGCCTCTTGGGATGCTGGTGTATGGCTTTCCGATCTACGTAGCGCTCGTGGTTGCTTGCATTTTGGTCGCCGCATTCACCTTCCATTCGCGAAAATGAGCGTCGGCCGAAGACTTGTTTTCTATAAGCCTCTCCCCGTGCGGGGAGGGGTTGGGGAGGGGCGTGCATTGGCCTAAGGCGTCGCACACCCACCCCTCGATCCCCTCCCTCAAGGGAGGGGAGGATTGTTGAAATGACCTTCGCAGCTACTGTCTTGACCTTGTATCCTGAGATGTTTCCGGGCCCGCTGGGCGTCTCGCTTGCCGGTCGCGCGCTGAAGGAAGGCGCGTGGTCGCTCGACACCGTGCAGATCCGCGATTTCGCGACCGACAAGCACCGCACGGTCGACGATACGCCGGCTGGCGGCGGGGCGGGCATGGTGCTCAAGTGCGATGTGTTGGCGGCGGCGCTGGATAGCGTGACGCAAGAGCCCTCACCCCTTCAGGGGGAAGGGTTGGGAGGGGGGCTTCCCGCGGACCAGCCCCTCCCCCCAACCCCCTCCCCGAGCGTGGAGGGGGAGGCACGGGCAATCCCCATCCTTGCGATGACGCCGCGCGGGAAACCGATCACGCAAGGCCGCATCCGCGAGATCGCGGAAGGGCCCGGCGTCACCATCATCTGCGGGCGGTTCGAAGGCTTCGACGAGCGGCTGTTCGAGGCGCGACCGGAGATCGAGGAAGTGTCGCTTGCCGACATCGTCCTGTCCGGCGGAGAACCTGCCGCGCTGGCGATACTCGACGCTTGCATTCGGCTGCTTCCGGGAGTAATGGGCGCGGCTTCAAGCGGGACCGAGGAGTCGTTCGAGGACGGCCTGCTCGAGTATCCGCACTACACCCGACCTCAGGAATGGGACGGGCGCACGATCTCCGAAGTGCTGCGATCGGGGGATCATGCGAAGATCGCGGCATGGCGGAAAGCCATGAGCGAAGAGATGACACGGTTACGCAGGCCGGATTTGTGGGAGCGCCATACTGGTGCTCCGGTCCAGCCTGCCTCTGGCGCGCAGCGAGAAACGAAGGACGATTAGGCATGAACCTGATCCAGCAGCTCGAAGCCGAAGCGATTGAAAATCTCGGCAAGGATATTCCGGAATTCCGCCCCGGCGACACCGTGCGCGTGGGCGTGAAGGTCGTCGAAGGTACGCGCGAGCGTATCCAGAACTTCGAAGGTGTGGTGATCGCGCGTTCGAACCGCGGCATGGGTTCCAACTTCACCGTGCGCAAGATCAGCTTTGGCGAAGGCGTGGAGCGCGTTTTCCCGCTCTACTCGCCGATCGTCGACTCGATCACCGTGGTCCGCCGCGGTGTCGTGCGTCGTGCGAAGCTGTACTACCTGCGTGGCCGCACCGGTAAGAGCGCGCGTATCGCCGAACGTCGCGATAACCGCCCGCTCCAAGGTGCTAAGGGGGGTGAAAAGACCGACGCGTAAGCTTCGGCCTCACAGCAAATCACACGAAGGGCGGTCCGATCGGGCCGCCCTTTTTCGTTGCGCCTTGCCATTTCTGCTCGTCATTGCGAGGAGTTGCCGCGACAACTTAACCACGGGGTGTCGGCCTGCAGGGGCGGCAACCTTAAACGGATCGCGGTGCGACCAGACCGGGCGCTCGCGATGACGATTGAGAGGAAATGACCAGATGCGCCATCTGCTTGCTGCCGCAGCCATTCTCGCACTTGCATCACCCCTTGCCGCGCAGGAAAGCGAAGACATGACGACCGAAGCCACTCAAAGCGGCGACCTCACTCTTGAGCGCGTATTTGCCAGTCCCAGCCTGAACGGTTCCAGCCCGCGTCAGACGAAGCTCTCGCCCGACGGCCGCTACCTGACGCTGCTGCGCAACCGCGAGGACGATCGGGAGCGTTACGACCTGTGGGGATATGATCGCGAAACCGGCGAATGGACCATGTTGGTCGACAGCGAGAAGCTGGGTTCGGGCCGCGAACTGTCCGAAGACGAGAAGATGCAGCGCGAGCGTGCACGGGTCGGCAGCCTGAAGGGCATCATTACCTATCAGTGGAACGCCGATGGTTCGGGCGTGCTCGTCCCGCTGGATGGCGATCTGTACCTCGCGAAGCTGGATGGCACCGTCACCCGGCTGACCGATACCGAGGAAAGCGAACTCAACCCCAAGCTCAGCCCCGAGGGCGAATATGTCTCCTTCGTGCGCGACCGGCAGCTGTGGGTCGGTGAGGTCGGCGGCGATGCCGCGCCGATCACGCCGAAGGAAGGCGAACTGATCCGCTGGGGCGAGGCGGAATTCGTCGCGCAGGAAGAAATGGCGCGGCTCACCGGATACTGGTGGAACGGGGACGACACGCGGCTGGCCGTGCAGCGCACTGACGAGAGCCCGGTGGGCATCGTCACCCGCGCGGCCATCGGCGCGACCGGCACCAAGGTTTACGACCAGCGCTATCCCGCGGCGGGCACGGACAATGCCATCGTGGAACTCTACGTGATGGACCCCGATGGCCAGAACCGCGTGAAAGTGGACCTGGGTGAGGAGACCGACATCTATCTCGCCCGCGTCGACTGGGCGCCCGACGGTTCGCTCTATGTCCAGCGGCAGAACCGCGAACAGACCGTGCTCGACATGCTCAAGGTCGATCCGGCCACGGGCAAGAGCAGCGTCTGGTTCACCGAGATGGCGGCGCGCGACGACTACTGGATCAACCTGTCCGACAATTATCACTTCATGAAAGACGGCTCGCTGATCTGGTGGAGCGAGCGTGACGGGATCGGCAATCTCTACCGTTTCAAGGGCGGCAAGTGGTCCAAGCTGACCGACCGCAAGGAGCCGGTCACCTCGCTGGTGGGGGTCGATGAGGGCAAAGGCTTGCTCTATTTCCGGGCGACCGAGGGCGTGCTGGAACAGCAGGTCTACCGGATGCCCGTCGACGGCAAGGCGGCGCCCGTCCGGCTGACCGAACTCGGTTATTCCAACGGCGCATCGATGGACAGCAAGGGCCAGACGCTGCTGATCGGTCGATCCTCCGACACGCAGCCGCCGCAGAGCTATCTCGCGGATACGGACGGGAAGCGTCTGGCATGGGTGGAAGAGAACGCGCTGGATGCCGACCATCCCTACACGCCTTTCCTCGCCAGCCATGTCATGCCCGAATACGGCACCGTAAAGGCGCAGGACGGCACCGACCTGCACTGGATGATGCTGAAGCCTGAGATGGAGCCGGGCAAGCGTTATCCGGTGTTCTTCTCGCACTATGGCGGCCCGGGCCCGCAGACCGTCAGCCGCGGCTGGACCGGCGCGCTGGCGCAGGCGGTGGTCGACAAGGGCTACATCTGGTTCCAGCTGGATAATCGCGGATCGGCCAATCGCGGAGTCGACTTCGAACAGCCGATCTATCGCGCAATGGGCGGGATCGAGGTGCGTGACCAGAAGGACGGGGCCGAATGGCTCAAGACGCTCGACTTCGTCGATCCGGACAAGATCGCGATCTACGGCTGGTCCTATGGCGGCTACATGACCTTGAAGCAGTTGCAGGCCGATCCGGGGCTTTATGCTGCGGGCGTATCCGGTGCCCCGGTGACCCGCTGGGAACTTTACGACACCCACTACACCGAACGCTACATGGGTGATCCGCGCGAGGTGCCCGAAGCCTACGATGCGGCGAGCGCGATCCCCGACGCCGGCAAGATCGAAGACCCGCTGCTGCTGATCCACGGCATGGCGGACGATAACGTGGTGTTCGAAAATTCGTCCGAGCTGATTTCGAAGCTGCAGGAAGGCAACGTGCCGTTCGAGATGATGCTCTATCCCGGATACACGCACCGCGTGGGGGGCGAGAATATCAGCCCGCACCTGTGGAACACGATCTTCCGCTTCCTCGAAAGCCATGGAGTGACGCCGCCCGAATGAGGACGCTCGCCTATCTTGGCCTAGCCTTGGCATTCATGGCCTCGCAGGCCCGCGCGCAAGATACGTGTGGGCCTGAACAGGCGCAGGTTGCGATCCTTGGGGTGCATCATTTCGTCTCGACGCAGAACCTGCTCACGCAGCAGGACGACGATGAGCTTGCTCCGCAACGTCAGGCCGAACTCGAGGCCATAGCCACCGCACTCGCGACTTTCGCACCCACGCGCATTGCGGTGGAACGCCCTTACGATCAGTCCGAACTGGACAGGCGCTACGCTGCCTATCTTGCCGGCGACTACGAACTGACTGCGGAAGAGACGGACCAGATCGGGTTTCGCCTTGCCCGCAAGCTCGGCCACGCCGGGCTCGATCATGTCCAGTACAAGGGTGAATTCCCGCTCGAACAGGTGGTCGCTTTTGCCGATGAGACCGGCCGCACTGGCGAATACCAGGCGATCATCGACGATGCGCGGTCCATGCTCGATCGGATTGACGAGACGCTCGCTTCGGGCGGGCTTCCGGCTACCTTTCGGTACCTGAACACGCCCGAAGCCATGCTGGCGAACCACCGCACATACATGGGCCTCAACGCTTTCGCGGATACTGCCGATCCTTCGGGAGGGGAGCGACCGGGGCCGGATCTGGTGAGCGAGTGGTACCGAACCAACCTGAACATTTTCGCGAATATCCAGGCTTTGGCCAAGCCCGGCGAAAAGGTGCTGGTCGTATACGGGCAGGGTCACGCGTGGTTGCTGAATGCATTCGCTGCGGAAGATCCTGCGATATGCCCGGTCGGTATCCTCGATTACCTGCCGCGCGGTTCTTGAACCGCATGGCACTGCGCGTCTTGCCAGAAGCGCGCCTGCGCCCCATGTGGCGGGCGATACACAGGAGTAATTGATGGGCTACAAGGTCGCCGTTGTCGGCGCGACGGGCAATGTCGGGCGCGAAATGATGCAGGTGCTCGCCGAGCGCGAGTTTCCGTGCGACGAGGTGGTCGCGCTGGCCAGCTCGCGTTCGCAGGGCACCGAGATCGAGTTCGGCGACACAGGCCAGATGCTCAAGTGCAAGAACCTTGAACATTATGACTTCTCCGGGTGCGACATCGCGTTGTTTTCGGCAGGGGGCAGCATCGCCAAGGAATACGCACCCAAGGCCGCGGCGGCGGGCTGCGTGGTGATCGACAATTCCTCGCACTACCGGATGGACCCGGACGTGCCGCTGATCGTGCCCGAGGTGAACCCGGACGCGATCGACGGCTATACCGCGAAGAACATCATCGCGAACCCGAACTGCTCGACCGCGCAGCTGATGGTGGCCTTGAAGCCCCTGCACGATGCCGCGACGATCAAGCGCGTGGTGGTGAGCACCTACCAGTCGGTTTCCGGAGCGGGCAAGGAAGGCATGGACGAGCTGTTCCAGCAAAGCCGTGCGATCTTCGTCGGCGATCCGGTGGAGCCGAGTAAGTTTACCAAGCAGATCGCGTTCAACGTGATCCCGCATATCGACGTTTTCCTGGACGATGGATCGACCAAGGAAGAGTGGAAAATGGTGGTCGAGACCAAGAAAATCCTCGATCCGAAGATCAAGCTGACTGCAACCTGCGTGCGCGTGCCCGTGTTCGTCGGCCATTCCGAAGCCGTGAGCATCGAGTTCGAGCGGGAGCTTTCGGCAGAGGCCGCGCAGGATATCCTGCGCGAGGCACCCGGCTGCATGCTGATCGATAAGCGCGAGGATGGCGGCTACATCACCCCGGTTGAAAGCGCAGGCGACGGTGCGACCTATATCAGCCGCGTGCGCGAAGACCCGACGGTGGAGAACGGGCTGAACCTGTGGTGCGTCAGCGATAACCTGAGGAAGGGCGCCGCGCTCAACGCGGTGCAGATTGCCGAACTGCTGGGCCGTCGCCACCTGAAGAAGGGCTGATCGCCATTCTCGGCCCCGATCCCCAACAGACCGAGCAGATGCGCGCCCAGATGGATCAGTCGCTCGACCAGATCGAGCGCGAGACATCGGCCTTCATGGGGCGGCTCATACGGCGCTGGGCAATCCGCTGGGTTATCGGTTTCGCGATCATCTTCGCGCTGACACGGCTGGTCGACTGGCTCGACTGGCTGTGGTGGATTGCGGTGCCGGTCGCCGCGCTGTCGCTGCTGGTGCCATTGCTGTTCCGCCGCTTCCTGATGAAACGGCTGGCGAGCGTCCGCGGGCAAATGGGCGGCTTCGGCGCTGGAGGCGAGACCATCGACGGGTCGTGGCGCGATACGACGGAAAGTGCGCGGCACGACACACCCCCGCGCGATCCGCAGCCGGGATCGGTCATCATCGACCAGCGCCCGCCCGATAAGGATCGCGACGACAGCTTGTGAAGCGCACGGCGCTGGGGCACTGTTCGCGCAGACAGATTTCCGGGGAGAGTGACATGAGGATGCGTATCGGTTTCGCAATGATCGGCGCGGCGGCTATCGCGCTCGCCGCGTGCCAGCAGGCCGACGAGCCTGCCGAACCGGTGACCGAAGAGCAGATCGCCGCGCAGGCGCCGAATGCGCCCGCCAACCGGCCGATCGACCTGCTGCCCGACGGGCTGGTGATCGCCGCGCCCGAGGCAGGCGGCGATGCGACCGTCCTCAACTTCGGCGACAGCGAGGAAAAAGTGATCGGCGCGCTCACCATGGTGTTCGGCGGCCCGCAATATGCGACCAATGCAGAGTGTGGTGCGGGTAGGATCACCTTCGCGACGTTCGACCAGTTCGTGGCCAACTTCCAGGACGATCGCTTCGTCGGCTGGTCGGTCAACGGGCCGAGCGAACGCGCCAGTTTCAGCGGTCCGCAGGGCGTCACACTGGGCATGGCGGCGGCCGACCTCAAGAAGCTGCCGACCTACGATCCATACGAGGAAAGCACGCTGGGCGAGGAGTTCCTGCTCGGCGGGGAAGAGATGCTGGTCTCGGGTCTGGTGGAGGACAACCAGGTTGCGGTGTTGTGGGGCGGCGTCGCCTGCAATTTCCGCTAGGATCATGCTGTCGGCAGAGCTCTATTTCAGCTTTCGGTCGCCCTATAGTTACCTCGCGATCGGGCGTTATCGCGCGCTGATGGAAAGCCACACGGTCGACATCGCACTGCGCCCGGTCTGGCCACTGGCAGTGCGCGAGCCCGATTTTTTCGAGCGCAACCATCCCAACTGGCTCGGTTACACGATGCGCGACATGATCCGCGTGGCGCAGTTCCACGGCATTCCCTTCGGCGCGCCCCGGCCCGACCCGATCGTGCAGGATGTGAGCACACGCAGGATTGCCGCCGAACAGCCCTTCATTGAACGCATCACCCGGCTGGGGCAGGCCGCCGCGCGGCGGGGCAAGGGCGTAGCCTTCGCACATGAGGCGGGTCAGCTCATCTGGGGCGGCGCGGAAAACTGGCACGAGGGCGATCACTTGGCAGGCGCTGCGCAGCGCGTTGGGCTCGATCTCGACGCGCTCGATAGCGAAATCGAAAGCGAAGCCGACGCGCTAGACGCTGAAATCGCTGCCAATCAGCATGCGCTCGAAGATGCAGGCCACTGGGGCGTGCCTACACTCGTTTTCGATGGCGAACCCTTTTTCGGACAGGATCGTATCGAAATGGTGAAGTGGCGAATGGAGCAGAAGGGGCTCGAACAGCGATGAGCGAAAAGGTCGCGAAAACCGGTGGCTGCCAGTGCGGGCGGGTGCGCTACACGGCCATGATCGATCCTGCGCAGGCCTACCTGTGCCATTGCCGCATGTGCCAGCGCGCGACGGGCGGTGTGTCGATTGCGTTTATCGGCCTGCCCAAGTGCGACATGGCGTGGGAGAGCGAGCCCGACTGGTATGGCAGCTCGCCCATCGCGCGGCGGCCATTTTGTTCACACTGCGGGACGCCGCTAGGCTTTGCATTCATCGAAGGCGAAAACATGGATATCACGCTCGGCAGTCTGGACGAGCCTTATGGCATAGAGCCGCACTGGCATTTCGCCTCGGAGAAGATCCACGAAGCCTGGGTCGATACATCCGCACTGCCGCGTAAGGCCCTGGCCGAACATACCGCTTTGAGCGACCGTTGGATCGAAGCCACGGGGGCGGTGCCCGAATGATGGATACGCACTTCGCTGGCTTCGGCGGTACGAAGCTCGCCCTGCATCGCACAGGCAAGGGCCGGCCGCTGGTCCTGCTGCACGGCCTGTTTTCCAGCGCGCAGATGAACTGGATCAAGTGGGGCCATGCAGACGCCCTTGCCGAGCAGGGATACGAGGTCCTGATGCTCGACTTCCGCGTACACGGAGAGAGCGAGGCGCCGCACGATCCGCAGGGCTACCCCGCTGGCGTGCTGGTGAAGGATGTGGTCGCACTGGTCGAACACCTCGGGCTGGACGATTATGACCTCGGCGGCTTCTCGCTGGGCGCGCGAACCGCGATCCACGGCGTCGCGAGTGGCAAGCTCACGCCGAAGCGCCTGATCCTTGGCGGGATGGGCGTGGACGGCCTGAGCGAATGGGAGAAACGCGCCGCGTACTTCCGCCGGGTGATCGACGAGTTCGATGCGATCCCGAAGGGCGATCCGGCTTTTTTCTCAATGCAGTTCCTCAAGTCCCAGAAGGTCGATCGGGTCGCCGCGCGCCTGTTGCTCGATACGATGGAAGACCTGCCGCTCTCGGCACTCGTCAACATTGATTGCCCCACGCTGGTGGTGTGCGGGGACGAGGACCGCGATAATGGCTCCGCGCAGGAGTTGGCCGAGCGCCTTCCGGACGCGAACTATGTCGAGGTGCCAGGCACGCATATGAGCAGTGTGACCAAGCCGGACCTTGGCCGTGCGATGACCGAGTGGCTGGGGCGGCCACAATGAGCGCTGCGGGGCCGAAACTGCGCTTGTGGCTGTGGGGACTGGTGGCATTCGCCGTGGTCATTGCCATCACCTACGCGGTTTCCGCTCCCGACAATGTGACTCTTGGCATCGTCGACCACCAGTCTGCGGGCAGTGCAGCGCGGGTAGACCAGATCCAGGCGCAATGGAGTGCGGCCGGGAGGCGTCCGCTGGCGATTGTCGCCATGCTGGGGGACCTTGTCTTCATCGGCATCTATGGCTGGGGCAGCTGGATCGCCGGGCGCAGTTTCATGGCGCTGGGCGGACTGCTGCGGATCATCGGTGCCCTGGTGGCCATCGCCGCGATGATCTTCCTGCTGACCGACTACACCGAGACGCTGCTCCAGCTGTTTCAGTTGCTCCGCGATGAAGGTTCGGACCGCTTGGCAGGCATTGCTGCGACCGTCCGTCCGATCAAGACCGTGGCCTGGATCGTCACTTTTCTCGGCGTGATTGCTGCACTCGCAATCCGCCGCTTTGCTCCATCGTCCGCTTGATTAAGCTTCGCGGCAGGTGCAATCCGATAGCACGAATAACGATATTCCCGTCCGATCCGGAGAGGTCCCCGCATGAAGCTGTTTTCCGTTTCTCTCGCCGCGCTTGCTGCCGCGACGATTGCCACGCCCGCGCTCGCCGATCATCATGAAGAAACGGAGACCGCGCGGGCCGAATATTCGATGACTCCACAGGGCGCGGCGGACTGGGTCGCGATGGTCGAACAGACGATGTTTGATTACACCGTCCGCGCCAGCCAGGTTTATTGGGTCAACGCGACCTACATCACCACGG
The DNA here is from genome assembly GCF_964222115.1 of Alteriqipengyuania sp. NCBI lineage: Bacteria > Pseudomonadati > Pseudomonadota > Alphaproteobacteria > Sphingomonadales > Erythrobacteraceae > Alteriqipengyuania > Alteriqipengyuania sp. The sequence continues at coordinate 3,871 of NZ_CAXQBM010000076.1, read as the reverse complement.
ATACGGACGCACTGGCTGCGCAGTTTGGTGCGGAAGGCACCGAGATGAGCGTGAACTATGCGCTCGAAGCGGCCAAATATGCGGAGATTGACGGTCTCGACGCTGAGGTGAAGCGCAAACTGGATATGCTGCGCAACGGCATCGTCCTGCCTGCGCCGACCACGGCTGGCGCCGCCACCGAACTGAACGAGATCGCGACCAGCCTCAACAGTCAGTACGGCAAGGGCAAGGGCACGCTGAACGGCGAGGAAATCAACGGCTCCGACATCGAAGCCGAGATGGGCAATCTGGACCGTACACCAGAGGAACTCGCCGAGATGTGGGCCAGCTGGCACACCAATGTCGGCGCGCCGATGAAGGAAGACTATGCCCGCATGGTCGAGATTGCCAACGAAGGCGCGGCAGAGCTGGGATTCGACAATGTCGGCACCATGTGGCGTTCGGGCTACGACATGCCGCCGGAAGAATTCTCCGAAGAGCTGGAGCGGATGTGGCAGGAAGTCGCACCGCTTTACCAGTCGCTGCACACCTATGTTCGCAGCAAACTGAACGAGAAATACGGCGACGATATCCAGCCCGCCAGCGGCCCGATCCGTGCCGACCTGCTAGGCAATATGTGGGCGCAGGAATGGGGCAATATCTACCCGCTGGTGGCGCCCGAAGGCGCCGGCGACATCGGCTACGACCTGACCGAACTGATCGAGCAGAAGGGGCTGTCCGAGGTCGATATGGTCAAGGTGGGCGAACAGTTTTTCAGCTCGCTTGGGTTCGAGCCTCTACCCGAGACGTTCTACGAGCGCAGTCAGTTCGTGAAGCCGCAGGATCGCGAAGTCGTGTGCCATGCATCTGCTTGGGACATCGACAACAAGGACGATATCCGCATCAAGATGTGCATCAAGCGCAACGCGGACGACTTCATCACCATCCACCACGAACTGGGCCACAACTACTACCAGCGCGCCTACAAGGAGCAGGAATTCCTGCATCTCAACGGCGCGAACGACGGCTTCCATGAGGCCATCGGCGACATGATCGCACTGTCGATCACGCCCGAATATCTCGTCCAGATCGACATGCTGGACCGCGAAGACGTGCCCGGCGCCGACAAGGATATCGGCCTGCTGCTGCGACAGGCGATGGACAAGGTCGCGTTCCTGCCCTTCGGCCTGCTGGTCGACAAGTGGCGCTGGGGCGTGTTCGACGGGTCGATCCAGCCAGGCGACTACAACGTCGCGTGGCACGACCTGAAGCGCCAGTACCAGGGCATCACCCCGCCGGTGGAGCGCCCTGCCGACGCCTTCGATCCGGGCGCGAAATACCACATCCCCGGCAACACGCCCTACACGCGCTATTTCCTCGCGCGCATCCTGCAATTCCAGTTCTACAAGGCGGCATGCGATGCCGCGGGCTGGGAGGGTCCGCTGCACCGCTGTTCATTCTACGGGAATGAGGACGTGGGCGAGAAGCTGAACGCCATGCTCGAAATGGGTGCCAGCAAGCCCTGGCCCGACGCGCTGGAGGCCTTCACCGGCACCCGAGAAATGAGCGGCAAGGCGATGATGGAGTACTTCGCGCCGTTGAAGGCATGGCTGGACGAACAGAACGCCGGTCAGCCCAGCGGATGGTGACGGATCGCACGGCGACCGAGCGTGGGGGCAGCGCCCGTTGATCACCGTAGGATGGCGCGAACTGGTCGACCTGCCCGAACTGGGGTTGAAGGCCGTGCCTGCGAAGATCGACAGCGGCGCGCGCACCAGTTCGCTGCACGGCATCGTGCTCGACGAGTTCAAGCGCGATGGAGAGAAGTTCGTCCGGTTCGAGGTGTTCTTTCCGGGCAGCCGCGTGATGCAGGTGTGCGAGGCCGTGCATGTCGATGTGCGCGGTATCACCAGCTCGAATGGCGAGACCCAGCTGCGCTATGTCATCAAGACCCCGCTTACCCTGGGGGATGAAACCTTTCGCGCCGAGATCAGCCTTGCAGATCGTAGCGACATGAAGTTCCCGATGCTGATAGGGAGGAGTGCACTGCGTCGCCGTTTCCTGGTCGATTCGGGCAATTCCTGGCTCCAGACCCCCGGCCGGGAACCCGTGAAAGGCCACAAGCCTTGATCAGGGCCATAAGGACCACACCATGAAAATCGCACTGCTCGCCCGCAATCCCAACCTCTATTCGCACAAGCGCCTGATGGAGGCAGCGGAACAGCGCGGGCACGAAATTACGTGGCTCAACACCCTGCGCTGCACGGTGCATATCGCGAGCCACCGGCCAGAGGTCTATTACGATGGGGAGCCCGCGATCGGCTTCGACGCGGTGATCCCGCGCATCGGCGCCTCGATTACGAACTATGGTCTCGCCATCCTGCGCCAGTTCGAAATGCGCGGCTGCTGGCCACTCAACGAGAGTGTCGCCATCGGGCGCAGTCGCGACAAACTGCGCAGCTTGCAGATCCTCGCCAAGCACGGCCTCGGCCTGCCGCTGACCGCCTATGCCAACGATCCAAAGAAGGCGGAGGAGATTATCCGCGCGGTCAAGGGCCCGCCGGTGGTCATCAAGCTGCTGGAGGGGACGCAGGGCATCGGGGTGGTTCTGGCGGACTCGATGTCGAGCGCGAAGTCGGTGATCGAGGCGTTTCGCGGGGCCAATGTGAACATCCTGGTGCAGGAGTTCATCAAGGAAGCGGGCGGCACGGATATCCGCGCTCTGGTGATCGGGGGCAAGGTGGTCGCAGCGATGAAGCGCACCGGCGCGGCGGACGATTTCCGTTCCAACCTGCACCGTGGCGGCAGTGCTCAGCTGATCAAGATTACGCCCGAGGAGCGCAGCACCGCAGTGCGCGCGGCCAAGCGCATGGGCCTGAACGTGTGCGGGGTGGACATGCTGCGGTCCAACCACGGGCCGGTCATCATGGAAGTGAATTCCTCGCCCGGACTGGAAGGCATCGAGGCGGCGACCGGCAAGGATATCGCAGGTCAGATCATCGAATTCATCGAAGGCCACGCGAAGATCGGCGCGACCAAGACGAAGGGCGCGGGGTAGCGCTTCGAAATTTCAGGCCGGACGGGAACGGAAAGGCCGATAGCGCGAGAGCAAGTGTCGCTTATAACGACAGGTGAGCCAGATGCGCTCGGCCCAGGCACGATTACATTTCGCTTTTCCGTTTTGCATTCTGGAGATACTTCCCGGGGATATTCTGTTGTGGGAGAGTTCAGGTGCCCAGGCTGAAACGGATAATTGCCATTGTGTCGATGGCGACAGGCATGGCTTTCTCATCGCCCGGTGCAGCGCAGGCCACCGACTGGGAGCCGAACGAAGCACTGGAGCCGTGTTTCACTAGCGACGGAACCGATGAGGGCGTCGCCGCCGCGCTGGCGAAGTGCCGCGAACTGCTGGGCAGCGCACGCTACGGCGGCGAGGATGCGGCGATGCTCCGCTACGCGATCATCAATTTCGAAAGCAGGACGCTCACCGTCGACGAACAGGTCGAGCGGCTTACCTCTCTCACGCGCGAAAGCCTGCCGGTAAACTACCGGTATCAGCGCGACGCACTGCTTGCAGGCATTTGCTACGACGCAAAGAAATGGGCCTGCGTCGTCGATGCGATCAGGCCCGATCTTCGATCCAACTATCTGGCGATGAGCGAGCTCACGATGTTCGCCGAGGCTATGACCGAGACGCAAGGCGTGGCAGCTGTCGAGACGCTTGCCAGCGAACTGATCCAGCAGGATACGCAATCGGCGGTCGGTTATCTGCTGCGGGCAGACGCGCGCAAGCAGGGCGGAGACAAGGCCGGGGCAGCGGGTGACCTGGTTACGGCGGGTGCCCGGATGAGGAGTGATTATGCCGACGGCCAGAATCATGTCTGCTGGCGGC
>NZ_CAXQBM010000075.1:0-5825 GCF_964222115.1 Alteriqipengyuania sp. | reverse complement strand
CACAGGAACAGCAGGCACACCAGGGCAACGACAATGAATTCCTCGATGAGCTTGGAGGTCAGGTTTTCGACCGAAGCATCGATCAATTGCGAACGGTCGTAGGTGGTGACGATCTCGACCCCTTCGGGCAGGCTTGCCTGCAATTGTTCGAGCTTCGCTTCGACCGCCGCAATTGCGCTGCGCGCATCGGCGCCCTGGCGCAGAATGACGATACCGCCGGCAACCTCGCCTTCGCCGTTGAGTTCCGCAATGCCGCGCCGCAGCTCCGGGCCGATCTGGATATTGGCCACATCGTCCAGCGTTACCGGAGTGCCGCCCGCTTCGGCGCGCAAGGGTATGCTGCGAAAATCCGCCAGCGTGCCGAGATAGCCCGAGGCACGGACCATATATTCGGCCTCGCCCATTTCGACGATAGAGCCCCCGGTTTCCTGATTGCCTGCCTGCACCGCGCGGACCACTTGCGCGTGCGTCACGCCCAGCGAAGCCATGCGATAGGGGTCGAGCACGATCTGGTACTGCTTGACCATGCCGCCCACGCTGGCGACTTCGGCGATGCCGGGAATGGTTTTCAGCTCGTAGCGCAGGAACCAGTCCTGCAGGCTCCTGAGCCCGGCCAAGTCGTGACCGCCGCTGCGGTCGACCAGCGCATATTCGTAGATCCAGCCCACCCCGGTTGCATCAGGGCCGAGTGTGCTCTGAACCCCGTCGGGCAAGCGGTTCTGGACCTGGTTCAGATACTCCAGAACGCGAGAGCGCGCCCAGTAGAGGTCGGTCCCGTCCTCGAAGATCACATAGACGTAGCTGTCTCCGAAAAAGGAATAGCCGCGCACGGTCTTGGCACCGGGGACCGACAGCATGGTCGTGGCCATCGGATAGGTCACCTGGTCCTCGACGATACGGGGCGCCTGACCTGGATAGTTCGAGCGGATCACCACCTGTACATCGGAAAGGTCCGGCAGGGCATCGACGGGCGTCGTCCGTACCGCCCAGAAACCGGCCAGCGCCAACCCGATCGCTGCCAGCACCACGAAAAAGCGGTTGGCGATCGAGCTATCGATGATGCGCGCGATCATTGGCCGATTTTCCGGATCGAGACGATGCGCGGCCCCGTACTGGCTTGCACAAATGTGAAGGAGACCCGGTCGCCGCGCGCAAAACCGCGCAGCTGTTCCGGTCCTTCGCTGGCAAAGGGCATGGTCATTGCCGGCCATTCGAGCGCAGGCACCGGACCGTGGCGCAAGGTCACGCTGTTGGCGTTTATGCGCTCGATCGTCCCGGTCGCGCGATAAGTCTGCGGTTCATCTGCATCGTCCGACCCTCGGTCTTCGCTCGCACCGGATGGTGCCTGATCGACGGGACGCACGTCGATGCCCGCAAGGCTGGCTTCGGAATCGAGCAGGAACTGGCCCGAGGTGACCACTCTCTCTCCTGCAGCCAGCCCGGCAAGGACTTCGGTCCGTCCGTTCGCTTCGCGGCCGATACGGATTTCGGCGGGCCGATAGCCGCCACCTCCCTGCGCGATCATCGCCAGGGTCCGCTCGCCGGTGCGAATGACAGCTTCCGAAGGGACCAGCAGCGCTTCGCGCCGTTCAGGCGCGAGCATCACTTGGGCAAACATTCCCGGCTTGAGCCGCAGGCCCGGATTGGGCATCGCTGCCCGCACGGTTATCGTGCGGCTCGCATCTTGCGCGCTCGGCAGAATGGCGATGATGCGTCCGGCAAACCGTTCGCCGGGAAAGGCAGTGAGCGTGGCGCTCACCGGCTGCCCGACACGCGCGTTGCCAGCCAGTGCCTCGGGTACCGCCGCCTCGAGCCAGATCGGACTGTACCCGCTGATCTCGGCCAGCGATTGGCCCGCCGCCACGGTCATGCCCGGCCTTACTGCGAGCGACGTGATCGCGCCCGATTGCGGTGCTGTGACGGTGATGATCGTTTGCGGTCTTCCGCTTCGGGTGACCGAGGCGATCATCGAGTCCGGCATGCCAAGCAGCCGCAGGCGCTCGCGGGCGGCCCGGGTCAACGCTTCGTCGCCGGTTGCGGCAACAGCAAGATACTCGTTTTGTGCGCCGCCCCATTCGGGCACAAGAATGTCGACGATCGGAGCGCCTCTGGCAATCAGGTCCTGCGGTGCATGGCCGTAGGTCCGCTGAACATAGCCGCCGGCGCGCGGCTGAACGATCGCCATCTCGCTGCCGTTATATGCGAGCGTGCCGGTGACGCTGATTTCAGGCTCCAGCACGCCATATTCCGCTTCAGCAGTCCGGATCCCGAAATTCTGGACGAGCGTCGAATCGATACTCACACCCCCGGCGCCCTGCGCGTCGCCGCCCGCGCATTTGGGGACCAGCTGCATGTCCATGAAAGGAGATTTGCCCGGCTCGTCGAAGCGCTGGTCAGGGACCATCGGATCGTACCAATAGAGCACGTCCTCGCAGCCCGTATCTGTCGCTGCATCGCCGCCGCTCTCGCTGCCGAGCATTGAGAGACCGTAGCCCGCCAACAGACTGACCAGAGCAATACCAAGTCCAGCCGCATACATGCGCTGGCGCGGTGTGAATCGTTCGAGCGCGGAGTTCATGGCCTGCTCTCCCCGTAGGTCAGTCGCAGCCTCACCGCCGCCTCGACAGCTGCCTGTTCGCGCTCGAGTATCTCCAGTTCGAGCAGCGCGAGCGCGGATTTCGCCGCAATCACATCGACGAGATCGGCACGCCCGGCCGCGAAACTCGCTGTATCGAGGTCCGCGCGGTCGCGCGCCAGCGGAAGAAGCTCGTCACGCGCGCGTCCCCATTGCCGCACTGTGCTGCGCCAGGTTGCCAGATCAGCTTCGAAACCGGCAACCAACGCGCGCCTGCGATCCTCGCGCTCGGCCGATGCGGCAGCGGCTTCGGCTTCGGCAGCGGCAATGCGCGGATTCTGCCGCCGGTCGGTAAAGATCGGCAGTGTAATGGACCCCATGATCGACACCGCATCGCCGAAATCAGGATTGCGGCGACCATAGGTGACGCTCACCCCGAAATCGGGTCGTTTCTCGGCGCGTGCGAGCGCGACACCGGCTTCGGCCCGGCCTCGTTCGGCATCGGCCAGCAGGATTTCGGGATTGCTTTCGAGCTCGAACCGCAGCTGCTCCTCATCGAGGACAGCCGATGGCGCGGCTCCCAAAGCAACCGGATCTGCGAGCGGTATATATCGGGAAATCTGCGCTTGCGCAGTCTCGCGCTCGGCTTCGATAGCGGTAATCGCGTCTTCAATTCCGAGTAGCTCGCGCCGGATTGCCAGGCTCTCCGCCGGGCGGGCCGACCCCGAAGCAACTGCACTGTTGGCAACCGGAACGAATGCTCTCAGGTCGTCCAGCGCAGCCTGGGCAAGATCAAGCCGCGCTTGCGCATAATGGAGCCGGACCCAGGCCGTGCCCGCATCGGCGAGAAGAATACGCTCGGCCATGCCAAGGCGTGCCTCGGCGAGCCGCACTTCCGAACTGGCAACGCCGAACCTCGCCCGTCGACGGGCGAGATTTGGGATTTCCTGCTCGATACCGATTGCGATCTGCGTGGGGAGTTGCCGGTCTGGGTCGAACGCGGCAGGTCCGGTCACAGGAAGGTTCATGATACCTGCGCGTACGCGCGGATCGGGAAGCTCATCCGCCGCTTCCGCTGCCTCGCGCCGCGATTGTACACGCAGCGCGCCAGCTTCCAGAACGGGTTGTTCGCCTCGTGCTACCGCCAGTATTTCCTCGTATCCGACAGACTGTGCTTGGGCAGTCTGCGCGGCGAGCAGGGCCGAAAACGGCACCCAGCCAATGCGCCAATCCATAATTCTTACTCTTTCAAAGCGAGCTGACCGGGAAGGGCCACGGCGCACGCGGGCGAGCAACCGGGCGCTGGGCCTGTTTATCCGTCAAGCTCGCAAGCGGCGCGATGCACCGCCCGGGAAATGCTAGATGGTGAGCTGGGGTTGTGGAGGTGGCGATTCCGGCGGTAGCGGCTGGCTCTCGAGCCTGCTGGCACTCGCGGAAAGGTACTGAGGCGCAACAAAAAGCGATTCTGTTTGCGCAAGTCCCGCAGCGGTGAGCGCCAGCGGCGGGAGACAATTCATAGCAACAAGACAATCGAGTGTCATCTCGCGGCAAGGCCCGTGCTGATCGACCTTGTCCTTATCGGCGATCACCTGCCCGGGCATTGGGTGATTGGGCATGCCTTGCACCATTTCAGCGCAATCAGTCGTTCCGGCCACTTCAATCTGCGGAACAGCTGCCTGTGCTGCGACCTGCACAAACAGGCCGAAGCTGAAGCAGATCAAAGTAAGAGCACGAATATACGTCACCGGTTTGGGATAGTCCGAACGCATACGACGTGCAAGTCGGTTATCAGGCTGAAGACAAAGGCCAGATTTATGTTTTCGCTTCAGCAAACCCGAAGCCCAAACCTATTGCCCAAATTTGCCTAACAGCAACCTGACTTTGACGCTTCCTCGGTGGGTTCCGATACCTCACGCACCAGATCGCCGGTCTCTTTTTCGTTCGCATGCCGAGCAATGTCGGCTTGTGAAACGATGCCGCAACATTTGCCACTCTCGTCCACAACAGGAAGCCGCCGAACTTTGTTGTCCTCCATTTTGCTGCGACAATCATCGACACTCGTGTCGGGTGTCACAGTAATCGGAGAGCTTGTCATCACGTCTTCTACCGACGTGTCAGAAGACTTGCCGTCTGCAACGCAGCGACAAGCAATGTCACGATCGGTAATCACACCGACAAGTGTGCCGGAATCATCTACAACCGGAATTTCGCCGCAGTCGTTTTTCACCATGAGATTAGCGGCCTCCCGTACACTGGTCGAAGGATTGCAGCATGCAGGATTCGAGGTCATCACATTCTTGGCTTCCATGATATGTCTCCAATTTCTATTAAATACCTGAATATTTGCGTACCATTGCAACGGCGAGGCGCCGGATAATGTTCCTCTCGCATTTCCGGATGAAATCGATATGGACGAACGGGCACGGTCATGCCGAACGAAAGCTGTAGAATGGCATTCGCCACCTCATGGAAGGCGCTAGCATCTGAATAGGCCTTACCCAGAAGCCCAGGAATACAGAAGTATGGGTCCGCCGAGAGGCGTGAGGCACAGGCACCGGCCCGCTTCATTGCTCTTCACAGTCTCCGCTGCGATAGCCGCCCTAATGCAAATGTCTGCCCGCTTTATGAAGAATTCGCGGCCATCTCTCGTCTCAGTCTTCATGATGTTGAAGATCGGGTAGCAGCGATAAGTCACTGCTCTTTCAATAGACCGTGTGCGGGACAATCATCGAACGCTCCTATCGATCTGATCGAAAACCACCCTCTGGCCAATTCCAGACGGCCATTTTTTCAAAGCTCATATCCGCCATCGTGTAGGCGATCCCGCCGACACCAAGGCCGGAGCGGCGCAGGCCTGCAAAGGGCATCCAGTCCACGCGGAATGCCGTATGGTCGTTCACCATCACAGCCGATCCAGCCAGAGAGCCGATGCTATGATTGGCGATTGACAGCCGATCGGTGAATACAGCGGCCTGAAAGGCGTAAGGCAGGGCATTGGCCTGCTCGATAGCCAGGTCGATATCGTCATAGCCATACACGCAGATCACGGGGCCGAAGATTTCTTCCTGGGATACCTTGGCACTTTCGGGAGGATCGACAATGACGGTCGGGGAGAAAAGAGTGTCACTCAGGCGGCTTCCCCCGCAGACCAGGGTGCCGCCTGCTGCAATGGCTTCATCGACCCAGCGTTCGACGCGGTCGACTTCCTCCGTTCGGATCAGGGGTCCGCATTGGGTTTCGGCATCGGCGG
>NZ_CAXQBM010000074.1:0-12798 GCF_964222115.1 Alteriqipengyuania sp. | reverse complement strand
GGGGCGTGGTCGCCTTCGCGTCTTCGCTCGACCAGGCGGGGCCGATGGCGCGCGACGTCACCGATTGCGCGATCATGCTCGAGGCAATGGCCGGGTTCGACCCGAAGGATTCGACCTCGCTCGACATGCCCGTGCCCGAATGGGAAGCGGGCCTGAACGCGGACCTCAAGGGCAAGAAGATCGGCATCCCGCGCGAATATCGCATGGACGGGATGGACGGCGAAATCGACGCGAGCTGGGAACGCGGCAAGGAATGGCTGCGCGATGCAGGCGCGGAAATCGTCGATATCTCGCTGCCGCACACCAAATACGCGCTCCCCGCCTATTACATCATCGCCCCGGCAGAAGCCTCGTCCAACCTCGCGCGCGATGACGGTGTGCGATACGGCCTGCGCAACCTGCCAGAGGGAAGCGGTCTGCAGGATATGTACGCCGCAACGCGCGCCGAAGGCTTCGGCGACGAGGTAAAGCGGCGTATCCTGATCGGCACCTATGTGCTCAGCGCGGGCTTCTACGACGCCTATTACACGCAGGCGCAGAAGATCCGCACGCTGGTGGCGCAGGACTTCGAGAAGGCGTGGGAGAGCTGCGACCTGATCCTGGGGCCGACCTGCCCCACCGCCGCCTTCCCGCTGGCCGAGATGAACGCCGACCCGCTGGCGATGTACCTCAACGATGTGTTCGCGGTGCCCGCCTCGCTGGCCGGTCTGCCCGCGATGAGCATGCCCGGCATGCTCAACAGCGATGGCCTGCCGCTGGGCCTGCAGATCATCGGCAAGCCCTTCGACGAGCAGGGCGTGCTCAATGCAGGCCTCGCGATCGAGCAGCGCAGCGGGTTCGATGCCGTGGCGGAGAAGTGGTGGTAGGATGCGAGGCTGCCTGAACGTACTGACCTTTCTCGTGATCCTCGCGGTGGTTGGGTTCATCATTCTCGCTGTGATCGGCTGGCTGCGAGAAGGTGGCGCCGAGACTGATAATCTTGGCGATCAGGCGAGCAGGGCTGACGGCGTGTGGTCCCTGGCTCCTGCCTTCACACTCTCGCAGGTTGCGCAATATTCGGGCACGCTTTCATCCCGGACGTGACGTTCAAAGGGGGGATAAACGATAGCCGAGGCGGCCTCATCACCGGATAAGCGAGCCCCCCGGCGCTTCGTCGCGCTGGATAGCATGCGCGGTGTCTCCGCCTGCATCATCGTGCTGCTGCATGTGTTCGGGGCGGGGTGGATCACCGGCTCCACCTTCATTGCGCGCGGCAACCTGTTCGTCGATTTCTTCTTCGTGCTCAGCGGCTTCGTGATCGCCGCCAGCTATGGCGAGCGGCTCGCGCAGGGCTTTCCCATGCGCAGCTTCGCCTTCCTGCGGCTCGGGCGGCTCTATCCGCTCCACCTTGCGATGCTGGTGGTGTTCGCGGGGCTGGTGGGCTTGCGCGAGGCAGGGGTTTTTCCCGCAGACGCGATCGCATGGCAGATGGGGTCCCACGAACCGGGCCAGTTCGTCCGTGCGCTGCTGATGGTCGAGAATTTCGCGCCCGGTACCAGCGGCTGGAACGGGCCGAGCTGGAGCATCGAGGTGGAGCTGTGGACCTACCTGATCGCCGCGCTGGCCTTTGCATGGCTCGGGCGCAGTGCAGCGATTGTCTTCGCCTTCATTGCGGCAGGGGCGGGGGGCGCGATGCTGCTCTATTACATGGGGATCAAGCCCATGCCGCTCGGCCTCAATCCCTATAACCTGCTGCGCTGCCTGTTCGCCTTTTCGCTCGGCGTGATAGCATGGGAGGGGCATCGACGGTTCACCGGGGCATGGCTGCTACCGCGCGGGCTGACGACCGTGCTTGAGCTGGGCCTTGTGCTCCTGTGCGTGCTTGCCATCACTTTTGCGCCGACCATCCCGCTGCGCACGGGCATTCCCTTCCTGTTTACGGCCTTGCTGCTGGTGCTGGCGCATGAGCGCGGTTGGGTCTCGCACCTGCTGATGCGCCGCTTTCCGGTACTGCTCGGCACGCTGTCCTATTCGATCTACATGACGCACGCTGCGGTGTTGCTGACCATTGCGATGCTGGCCGCCAATCTCGGCTGGTTCGATCCGACCATCGGCCCGGTCCCAGGTTCTCGCGGTACAGTGCTCGAAAGGATCGTCGCGGACCTTGTGGCATTCGGAATGCTCGGCGTGGTAATCCTGGTCTCTTGGTGCACCTATCGCTGGATCGAGCGCCCGGCGCGCGAATGGTCGCGCAAAATCGTCGCGCGCCGGGATGCCGCCCGCGCAGAAGCGATTGCACCAACCTTCTGAGCACGGCTAAGGGAAGCGGCATGAGCACATATCGTATCCAGGGCGCGACGGGCGAATGGGAGGTCGTGATCGGCCTCGAAGTCCACGCGCAGGTCACCTCCGCCGCCAAGCTGTTCAGCGGTGCCTCCACCGCCTTCGGGGCAGAGCCCAACACGCAGGTGTCGCTGGTCGACGCCGCGATGCCCGGCATGCTGCCCGTGCCCAACCGCGAATGCATCCGGCAGGCGGTGCGCACCGGCATGGCGATCGAGGCGCAGATCAATGCGTGGAGCCGGTTCGACCGCAAGAACTACTTCTACGCCGACTTGCCGCAGGGCTACCAGATTTCCCAGCTTTATCATCCGATTGTGGGCGAAGGCTCACTCCTGATCGAGGCGGACGAGAAGGCGGGCATCCCCGAAGACAAGGTGATCGGGATCGAGCGTATCCATGTGGAGCAGGATGCGGGCAAGCTGATGCACGACCAGCACCCGACGATGTCCTACGTCGATCTCAACCGCACGGGCATCGCGCTGATGGAAATCGTCAGCAAGCCGGACATGCGGTCTCCTGCCGAAGCAGGCGCTTACGTGCGCAAGCTCAGGTCGATCCTGCGCTATGTCGGCTCGTGCGACGGCAATATGGAAGAAGGCTCGATGCGCGCCGACGTCAACGTCTCCGTGCGCAAGCCGGGCGAGGAATTCGGCACCCGTACCGAAACCAAGAACGTCAACTCAGTGCGCTTCGTGATGCAGGTCATCGAGTACGAAGCGAACCGCCAGGTCGATGTGCTCGAGAGCGGCGGCAGCGTCGATCAGGAAACGCGCCTGTTCGATCCGGGCACCGGCACCACGCGCACGATGCGCAGCAAGGAAGACGCGCACGACTATCGCTACTTTCCCGATCCAGACCTGCTTCCGCTCGAACTCGACGATGCGTTTCTTGCGGAGTGTCGCGAGAGCTTGCCCGAACTGCCTGACGCCAAGCGTCGGCGCTACGAGGAAGAGCTGGGCCTGACGCCTTACAATGCGCGCGAACTGACCGCCGAGGTCGAGACTTTCGGCCGGTTCGAAACGCTGCTATCCGCCACGGCGGCGAAGATTGGCAAGCCCGAGAAGGCCGTGGCCACGCAGGTTGCCAACTGGGCGCTGTCGGTCGCGCCGGGCGTGATGAAGTCGCTCGGTGAGGAGGCCGACCCTGCGAACGCCACGGCAGAAGCGCAGGCCAGCATCCTCGCGATGCAGGACAAGGGCGAGATTTCGGGCGGGCAGGCCAAGGAAATCTACGAGATCGTCCTCAAGACCGGTCGTGACCCGGAAGAGATCGCCGATGCAGAGGGCCTGAAGCAGGTCAGCGATACCGGCGCAATCGAGGAAGCGATCGACGCGATCATCGCCGCCAACGAAGACAAGGTGGCCGAGTATCGCGGCGGGAAAGACAAACTGTTCGGCTTCTTCGTCGGCCAGACAATGAAGGCGATGCAGGGCAAGGCGAACCCGGCGGTGGTCAACCAGCTGTTGAAGGACAAGCTTGACGGCTGAGCGGGCCGTGACCTCCATCGTCCTCGTCCATCCGGAAATCCCGGGTAATACCGGAGCGGTGGGGCGTACGTGCGTGGCGCTCGACATGGAGCTTGTGCTGATCCACCCGCTTGGCTTCACCATCACCGATACGCGGCTGAAGCGGGCGGGGCTGGATTACTGGCAGCATATCCGGCTGGCGGAGTTTGCCAGTTGGGACGCATTTCTTGCCGAGCGCGCGCCGCGGCCCGACCAACTGTTCCTGTTCGAGGAATATGCGCAGCGCAGCTTTTACGAACCCGACTACCCGGACGACGCTTATTTGGTGTTCGGGCGCGAGACGAAGGGGCTGCCCAAAGACATCGTCGATGCCCATGCAGAGGCGCTCGTCAGCCTGCCGATGCGCAGCGACAAGGTGCGCTCGCTCAATCTTGCAAACACGGTGGCGGCTGCTGCCTATCAGGCGATCCGGCCTAGGAAGCCTTAGTCAGTCAGTGATCGTGTAGGTCGCAGTACAAGTCCAGGCGGCATCTCCCGTGCCCGTCTCCCGGCAATTCGCCCGGTTGCCGTCGGGCCGCTGCCCGACTGGCTTGCCGTGCTCGGTCTGCGCTTTCAGCGACATGCGCACAGACGCGATCACGTCTGTCGGCCCGGTCGCGCTGACTTGTACCGTTCGAGACTGCGGGGCGGGGGCCTCTGCCACATAGGGCGCGTCCGAATCCTGCGCGCCGCTGGCTTCCACATATTGGCTCGAAACCCAGCCTGTCAGGCAGGAACCGGAATAACGTTGCACCGACCCGACCGAGTTATCGAGCCCGCACTGGTCGTCCGTGGGTAGCGTGCCATCGGAGAGGTACACGATGCCATACCATGCACCTTGCCTGTCGCAGACATAGAACGGCGCGTCGTCGTCCAGCTTGTCGATCCGCTTGGCATCGGTGGTCGGCGCTTCGCGCACGGACAGGAAATCGTCCGTGCCGCCGGGCAGGTTGGCGACCCGGCCGATCCGGTCGCACGCGCTTTCGTGCGGTCCGTCGCGTCCGATCCGTACCGCCAAGGGCTTGGGCGCGACGGCAGTTTCCGGCTCTGCATCCGATGCCGCATCATCGTCATCGGTGGAGCTGGACAGGATGGTTTCGTCGGAACCGGCGGGGTTCTCTTCATCGCCGGTGCGCTGACCCATCAGGAAGGCGACGGCGCCGACCAGCAGCACGATCACGCCGATCAGGATTGCGGTTGTACGATTCACCGTGGACTCCCCTCGTCAGGCGACCTTCGCGCAAGTTCTGCACAAAATTCGCCGGTCGCCAAGCCTGTAAAAAAGGCCGCCGGATCGCTCCGACGGCCCTTCGTAATCGCATCGATCGGGTGGATCAGCCCTGGCGTTCGCCGGTCAGTGGCATGTCGCCGAAGGCGCCTGCGTTGACCTTGCCGGTCAGCTGGTCGCCATCGACCGTGGCTTCGCAGTTCAGTTCCATCGGCATCGGGACGGTCATGTTCATCTTCCAGTTCAGCTTGTTGCCGTCGATCTTGCCGTCGACCACATCCATGCTGCCCATGCCGCCCGCCATCGAGCCGGTGAAAGTGTTGCCATCATCGCCGGGAACAACGGTGAAGGTGCCCTTCTGGTCGCCCATCGGGCTCTTGGTGACGCAATCATAGGTACCTGCTACAGACATCTCGCTTCTCCTCTCGCTTGGATGAGTAGGCCGGGCAATCGCCCGTACCTACACTCGTGTCAATAACGTTACTTCGCCAACGTTACTGGGCCTCGATGGTTTCAATCGGCAAGCCCAGCTGGTCCAGTTGCGGGCGGACCTGTTCGGCATCGCCCACCACGACCCACACGAAGCGGTCTGCGCTGATCGCCGCGCGTGCTGCATCGTCCAGGCTCTGCACGGTCTGTGCGCGATAGGTGTCGGCCAGCGTCTCGTAATAGTCCATCTCGCGATCGAACAGCACGTTGCGCTGCATCGCGCCGAGCACTGCGCCGGAGGTTTCGAACTGGCCCGGCAGCTGACGGATTTCGTTATTCACGATCCGGGTCAGCTCGGCATCGGTCACTCCGCGGCTGGTTGTGAAATCCTTCACCTCGCGGATGATCTCTGCCAGCGCATCGCCCGTCCGGTCGGCCTGCACGGGGGCCTGCACGAAGTAGGCAACGGCATTCTCGTCAACCGAGGGTGCGCCGCGCACGCCATAGCTCCAGCCCTTGGTCTCGCGCAGGTTCATGTTGAGCCGCGCGAGGAAGTTGCCACCCAGCGCGTTGTTTGCATTGAGCAGGTCGTTGATCGTCTCGTCGCTTCCCGACGCCGGAGTGATCTGCCCGCCAACGATGTAGCTTTGCGGCGAGTTGGGCCGGTTGACGAGGACAACGCGCGACGAACGCGGAGCCTCGGCGAGATTGGAAAAGTCCTTCTGCCCCTTCGGCATGGTCGGCGGAGTCCAGTTGCCGAACGCCTCCTCCAGACCGGGCAGGACTTCGGCCAGCGCGAGGTTGGACACGACGAACAGCTCGGCATTGTCGGGCCGCAGCCACGTCTGCTGGAAGGCCACCAGATCGTCGCGCGTGATCGAGGTCACCGATTCCACCGTGCCCGTGCCCGATCCGCCATAGGGGTTGCTCTCCCCGTAAACGAGCGGGGTAGCGATGCGATAGGCAAGGCTGGAGGGCGAACGCAGGCTCTGCTCGATCCCCGTGATCGTCTGCGCACGTACGCGCTCCAACTCATTGGGGTCGAATGCCGGATTGCGCACGATATCCGCCATCAGGTTAAGCGAGGGCGTGAGGTTGGCGGTGAGCGCGGACAGCGTGATGTTGGACCGGTCGGAGCCGCCGCCAAAGCCGATATTCAGGCCCAACCGCTCTTTCGCCTCGGCCAGTTCGCGCGACGACATCGACGTGGTGCCTTCTTCCATCAGGCCGAGCGTGAGCGTTTCGAGCCCACGCTTGTCCACCGGATCGGCTGCCGATCCGGCATCGAAGCTGATCGACACGCGCGTGGCAGGCACTGCATCGCGCTGCGCGTAATAGACATCCATGCCGTTCGAGAGCTTGGCGCGCTCCACATCGGGGAAGTCGAGCGCGGTCAGCTGTGCGATTTCGGGTGCGGGGCGGACCTTCGTCACGGTGATTTCGTTGCTGGCGGGCTCCGCTTCGTCAGTGGTTTCCGCCGCTGCGCCGACACTTGCCGCTTCTTCGTATTCGCCTTCACGTTCGCCCGGTTCGAGCACCATGGTGAGCGAGGGACGGGTGAGCCATTTCTGCATCGCCGATTTCACGTCGCCGGGGGTCATCGTGGCCAGGATTTCCAGCTGGCGTTCGAAGAACCCCGGATCGCCGGCCAGAACTTCGCCCTGCGCCAGCGTCACGGCCTTGCCGCCGAACCCGCCGACCTGCTCCAGTCCGCGGATCGTGCCTGCAAGGCTGGAGGTTGCCGCGCGGCGAACCTCGTCTTCGTTCGGCCCTTCGGCGATGTAGGCAGCAATAATCTCGTCCAGGCGGCTTTCGACCTTCGCGGGATCGACACCGGGTTTCACGGTCACCCCGATGTTGAGGATGCCGACACGCTGGAACGCATAGTTTCCGGCGCTGACGCCCACGGCCAGCTGCTCGTCCCGCACAAGGATATTGTCGAGCCGGCTGGAGGACAGGCCACCAAGGATCTGCGCGCCAACGGTGAGCGAGGTCAGGTCACGGTCGGTGATGCCGGGAACGGAGTAGTACCGATCGATGATCGTCGCGGCGACCTTGTCCTTCATCACCTTGCGTACGTTCTCGGTCAGCACGGGTACCTCGGCCTGTGCCGGGTTGTTCACCGGGCCGCGTGCGATCGGGCCGAAATACTTCTCGACCAGCGGGCGTGCCTCGTCCGCCGAGATATCGCCTGCAAGCACCAGCGTGGCGTTGTTGGGGCCGTACTTGTCACGGAACCATCCCTGCACCGTGTCGAGCGTTGCGGCGTCGAGATCCGCCATCGAGCCGATCGTCGTGTGATCGTAGGGGTGACCATCGGGGTAGAGCGTCTCGATAATTTCGTAGAACACCAGCCCGCCCGGCTGGTTGTCTCCCTGACGCTTTTCGTTCTGGACGACGCCGCGCTGGTTATCGAGCTTCTCCTGCGTCACCGCGCCCAGCAGATAGCCCATGCGGTCGCTTTCCAGCCACAGCGCACGCTCCAGCGCGCCGGTCGGCACGGTCTGGAAGTAGTTCGTGCGGTCGAAATTGGTCGTGCCGTTGTAATCGGTCGCGCCCATTTCCTGCAGGTACTGGAAGAAATCCTCCGGCGCGTTTTCCGATCCGTTGAACATCAGGTGTTCGAACAGGTGGGCAAAACCCGTCTGCCCGTCGGGCTCGTCCTTGGCGCCGACATTGTACCACACTGCCACGCCGACGATGGGCGCCTTGCGGTCTTCGTGCACGATCACGGTCAGGCCGTTGCCGAGTTCGAATTCCTGGTAGGGAATGGCGACCTGCTCGACCAGTTCTTCGAGCGGCGCGACTTCGTGATCGTCGGCATAGGCTGGCGTGGCGAGGGCCATCGCAAGAACCGCGAGGCTGGTCATGGATGTGCGAAGCATGTGATTGTCCCTGTCAGAAAAGGATTGAAAAAGAAGTGTTTGCGCAGGCTACTGGCGCTTGCTCGAAACGGTCTGGCGAGTGACGGCATTGGTCAATGCATCATCTCGCCAGAAGTGGACCGGTTTCAAGCGGTGCTGGACGAAGAGCGTAGTCTGGTCGGCGTAATGCGGGCTGTCGGGCCGCGTAGTCGCTGCGCCGAAGGGCTGGATCGACCGCGAGGCGACCGGCTGGCCGTTCAGCCACTCGATCCACATGATGAAGCTGTCGCCGTGACGCACGGCGAGCCGCCCGTCATCCTCGACATCCCAGGTGGTCGAGGCACGCAACGTGTCCGAGCCGCCGTCCAGCGGCAGGTCGACCTCACCCTGACGCAGGCGGAGCAGTTCGCCCATCGGCGGGGTAAGGCGCCCGAAATGCGTCTGTAGGTGGTCCTTCGCCTTGGTCAGTTCCTCGACCACGTCGGGCCACGGCTTCTTGTTGTAGGCGGACGACATGAATTCGCGGATCACCAGCAGCGCGATCGAATCCGCGCGGCCGATATTGTCCGCCGAGTAATCCCATTCCAGCATCAGCGTGCGCGCCTCGGCAAGCTCGGGATGCTCGCGCGGGTCGATGGCCTCGATCTCGTCCATCATCCGCGCGACATAGCCTTCTCGGGCATAGCCTGTATCGAATTTGATCCGGGCCAGCGTGTCGCGGTCGATGACGTCCGCCTCGCTCATCAGCGACCACGCGCGGCGCCCGCGATTGGTCATCTTGAGCTCGACGCCCATTTCCGGTGCGAAATCGGCCGGGTCGAGATCGCTGCCGGGCCCGGCGGCAAGGAAGGGCGTGTTGTTCGCATTCATCACCCAGCCGCTGGCCGGATTGAAGTATTGCGGCAGGCTTTCGTAGGGCACCTTGCCGGTCCACAGCGCCTTGCTGGTATCGCCGGGCAGGACGCCGCGCCAGTCGTATCCCTTGGGCCGGTCGGGGATCGCCGCATTATAGATATAGGCAATGTTCCCTTCGGCATCGCCATAGATGAAATTGGTCGAGGGGATTTGCCCGCGTGCCATGATCTCGCGCCATTCGGCGAGGTTTTCCGACCTGTTCAGGCGGTAATAGGCGTCCAGCTGGTCGATGCTGCCGAGCGCGGCAAAGCGCACCGCGAAGGCGCCCTTGTCGTTCTTGATGACCGGGCCGTGGACGCTGCGATAGACCGTGCGGCCGACCGGCAAGGTGAAGGGCCCGACCTTGACCGGCAGGGTCACGTCGGTCGCCTCCAGGTCGCGCCATTCACCATCGAAACGATAGCGCGTGCCGCTGTCGTCAAGCACCAGCTGGTAGATGTCGATCATGTCGGGCGTGTTGACCGTATTGGTCCAGCCCAGGTTCTCGTTATGGCCGAGGAAGGGGAAGGGGCTGCCGGGGAAGTTGGCGCCTGCGAAGTGCCATCCTTCGCCGCTTTCGACGACCATCTCGTACCACGCGACCGGGCCGCGCCACGGCTGGTGCGCGTTGGAGACGAGGATCGTGGGGCCGCCTGACTTCTCGGGAGAAACCGCAAAGGCGTTAGAGCCCGCATGGCGGAAATCGTCGCGCAGCGAACCGGGCGTGGGGTCGCTCGCCCGCGCGAGTGGCTGCGCCTCGGGCTCTTCCATGATGCGCGGCCCGTCTTCGGGCGGGGCGAGGTCGCTTGCAGGAATCTGCGGGCCGTATTCGGGCGGCAGCGGCTCTCCTGCCACCAGCGGGCCTAGGAAGCGGTCGAGGCCGAAGAAGAACGGCTGGCGCAGCGCGAAGCCGGCGGCAATGTCCACCCCGTTGACGGGGAACATGTTGCCCAGCTTCACCTCGCCCGGGTTTTGCTCCGCATAGTCGTTCAGGCCGACCGCATAGGCATCGAGAAGGGCGCGCGTGTCTTCGGGCAGGCTGGCCCATTCACGCTCCGCAATGCCGCGCGCGTCGAGCAGGTGGTACACGTAATCGACCGAGGCACCGTTCTGCCCCGCGATCGCGCCGTAGCGCCCGCGGCTCATCGCGACGACATCCTGCAAGGTCGTGAAATCGTCTTCGCTATGCGCGATGGCCACGCCGTAGGCGACGTCCGGGTCGGTTGCGCCATAGATATGCGGAACGCCGAATTCGTCGCGGACGATTTCCGCCGTGTAGGTGCGATCGCCTTCGGGTGCAACGCCGTCACGCGCGAAGAAAGGCTCCCACACCATCAGGCCGATGGCTGCGATCAGCACCACCGCAACGACGAGAAAGCCAGCAATTGCCAGAACGCGTTTCATAAATCCCCACCCGTTTATCGGTCACTCGGCCGGTTGCTGTCCGGCCCTTCCATTCTCACTAGCAAGCTTTTCCGCCCAATCCGACTCAGGTCTGTCGGCAATTTCGGGGGCGAGTTTGGGCGCGAGGATCGTCGTCGCGATCAGCAGGCCCGTATTACCGATCTGCCGCAACAGCGTGGTCGCGACCAGCAGCGCCGAAAGCGAGTGTTGGTCCACGCCCATGCCGCGCGTGATCTCCATCGCCACCACCAGGAACAGCAGGTCGCGATTGGGGATCAGCGGCAATTGCTGGATCAGCATCTGCACGGTGACGAACAGCAGCCAGGTTTCCAGCGGGACGAAGGGCAACACCACGGCATACTGCAGGATCAGGAAGATATTGGTGACCGCAAGGCGCACCATGTGGATCGTGACAACGATCAGTCCTTGCACCGGGCTGACCTTGAACACCGATCGGCGGAAGATGATGATCGCCGCTGCGCCGATGATGCCCACCAGCACCATCGCCAGCATGGGGCCTTCCGTCCGCCCGATGATCCGGGCGATCAGCGCATCTTCGCCCGATAGGGCAAAGCTGGCGACCAACATGACGGTAAACACCGCCGATGCGATCCCGGCCAGGATGGTCGAATCCTTCACCCCATGAAACGCTATCTTGGCGGGCAGCTTCAGCTTCTTGCGCGCCCACATGGCGAACCAGACATCGCCCGAATAGCCCAGCACCACGAAATTGAGCGCGCGCTTTCGAAGCAGCGCGTACCACGTGGCCGTCTTGGTTCCCGGCCAGATGACCCGGAAGCCGAACTTCTCGCACAGCGGGCCGACCATGAAGCCGAGCACATAGAGGACGAAGAACATCGCCTCGTCGGGCAGCTCTCCCAACACGTCACGCAGGCCCAGGTTATAAAGCTGGCGCGCAATGACAGCGACGATCAGGGCGGTCCAAAGCCAGCCAATCGTCCTGCGGTGTTTTTCGAGGAAGGCGGGAACCTGCCTGACCCAATGCATCACGTGGCACGGCTCCGAATAGCAGGGGCGGGACGTGCGCATTTCGCGCCCGATTGTCAATGGTATGAGTGAGGTGGCCCCGATGCTGGTCGTTCGTCCCGCCGGGATATGCAAAGGTCGACCAGGCAGGCAAATTTTCACACCCGCCCCTTACGTGACGGTCGGGTAACACTATCTCGGTGGCAAGTTGGAACCAGGGGACCGCAGATGAACCTCGAAAATTTCACCGATCGCGCAAAGGGCTTTCTGCAAGCCGCGCAAACCACCGCAATCCGCCTCAACCACCAGCGGATTACGCCGTTGCATATCCTCAAGGTGCTGCTGGACGACAGCGAAGGCATGGCGGCCGGGCTGGTCAAGCGTGCCGGCGGCGATCCGCTGAAGGCCGAACAGCGGGTCGATGACGAGCTGGGCCGTATCCCGGCGGTGACCGGCGGCGGTGCGCAGGCGAGCCCCGGCCTCGATAATGATGCGGTGCGCGTGCTCGATTCAGCGCAGCAGATTGCCGAGAAATCGGGCGACAGCTTCGTCACCGTCGAGCGCATGCTGGTCGCGCTGGCGCTTGCTTCGAACAGCAAGACGGGCGCCGTGCTGGCCGATGCCGGGTGCGATGCGAAGGCGCTGGAGCAGGCCATCGGCGAGCTGCGCGGCGGACGCACGGCAGACAGCGCCAATGCCGAACAGGCGTATGATGCGATGCAGCGCTATGCCCGTGACCTGACGCAGGCGGCGCGCGATGGGAAGCTCGATCCGGTGATCGGGCGCGACGAGGAGATCCGCCGTACCGTGCAGATCCTCGCCCGGCGGACGAAGAACAACCCCGCGCTCATCGGCGAACCGGGCACCGGCAAGACCGCTATTGCCGAGGGCCTCGCGCTGCGGATTGCCAATGGCGACGTGCCCGACAGCCTGAAGAACCGCACGCTGATGGCGCTCGACATGGGCGCGCTGATCGCGGGCGCGAAATATCGTGGCGAGTTCGAGGAGCGGCTCAAGGCCGTGCTCGACGAGGTGAAGGGCTCCGACGGGCAGATCATCCTGTTCATTGACGAGATGCACACGCTGATCGGCGCCGGCGCGTCCGAAGGCAGCATGGATGCTTCGAACCTCCTGAAGCCAGCGCTGAGCCGCGGCGAACTGCACT
>NZ_CAXQBM010000073.1:0-8241 GCF_964222115.1 Alteriqipengyuania sp. | reverse complement strand
TGGTCGAGTACAATATCCGCTTCGGCGATCCCGAGTGCCAAGTGCTGATGATGCGGTTCGAGGGCGATCTTGCCAAGCTGTTGAAGGCTTGCGCGACAGGCGATTTGGCGACCGCCGACCCGGTGCGCTTCTCGGACGATACTGCGCTGACCGTGGTCATGGCGGCGGAAGGCTATCCCGGCACACCGAAGAAGGGCGGTTCGATCGCGTTAGGCGATGCCGAAGTAGATGGCGCAAAGGTGTTCCACGCGGGTACTGCGCTGGACGATAGCAGGGCGCTCGTGGCCAGCGGCGGTCGCGTCCTGAATGTGACTGCACGCGGGAGCAGCGTAACCGAGGCGCAGTCCGCCGCTTACAAAGCGGTCGACGCGATCACCTTCCCCGATGGTTTCTGCCGCCGCGATATCGGCTGGCGCGAAGTCGAGCGGGAGGGAGGCCGGGTCTAACCCAGCCGTTTCGCCACCATCGCCTGCAAGTCCGCTTCGGGCCGTGCGCCCCAGTGCGAGATAACCTCGCCCGCAGCGACCGCGCCGCGCACAAGGCTCTCTTCCAGCGAGGCATCGCGGCAATAGCCCGAGAGGAAACCGGCGGCGAAGAGGTCGCCCGCGCCGGTCAGGTCCTTCACCTGCGCAACCGGCTCCGGCGAAACCTTCGCGCGCTCATTGCCGCGCGCCGCAATCGCGCCGTCGGCGCCGCGTGTCATCACCACCAGCGGTACGTCCTTCGCGAGGCTTTCGAATGCCGCATCGGGATCGGAGCCCTCCAGAATGCCCGCCTCTTCCTCGTTCACGAACAGGATATCGATCAGCCCGTCGTCGATCATCGCGCGGAAATCCTTGCCATGCATGTGCACGCAGAAATCGGCACAGGTGGCGAAGGCAACCTGCACGCCCGCCGCGCGCGCAACCTTGATCGCACGTTTCATCGCTTCGCGCGGCTCCGCCGGATCCCACAGGTAGCCTTCGAGGAAGAGCACGCGCGTGCTGCCGATCAGTTCGTCGTCGATCGCTTCGGCGGGCAGGAACTGCGACGCACCCAGCGAGGTGTTCATCGTTCGCTCCCCATCGGGATCGACCAGCACGAGGCAACGCCCGGTATGCGGATCGCCGGCGCGTGCCGGCGTGTCGAAGTCGACCCCCACCGCGGTCAGATCGTGGCGATAGATCTCGCCCAGCTGGTCGTCCGCGACCTGCCCTATAAAGGCGGTCTTGAGGCCCAGCATGGTGGCGCCAGCCAGCGTGTTGGCGGCCGCGCCGCCCGAAATCTCGGTCGCCTGGCCCATCTTCGCATAGAGATCGACCGCGCGCTCGTCGTCGATCAGCCGCATCGATCCCGCAGGCAATTCCTCAGCAACCAGAAAGTCGTGCGTTACGGGGGCGATCACATCGACGATGGCGTTGCCGATGGCGATCACGTCGTAGCGGGGCTGGGTCATGGAGAAGTTCACCTTGGGATGCTGGAAAGTGGCAGGTTGCGCGGGGTGCCTAGCGCCCAAGTGGTCCGTGGCCAAGGGCGATGCAGCGCGCAAGCGATTGACTTGACCCGAAAGGCGAAAGACAAGCTGTCTTCGATGACGTCGCTGCCCGCCTCGCTCGCCCGTGCGTTCGCGCAACTGGCGGACCACCGAATCCTGTGGCTGCTCCTCAAGTCATTGCTGGTGACACTCGCGCTGTTCGCAGCACTGGGCGCGGGCATATATTTCGGGCTGAGCTGGCTGATGGCCGACCTGCCGGAAGAGGTTTCGCAGGGCCTTGGCGCGATCGGCCTGTTCGTGGCGCTGTTCTTCGGCGGCTGGCTGCTGTTCCGCGTCACCGCGCTCGCCGCGATCCAGTTCTTCGCCGACGATGTGGTCGAAGTGGTCGAGGCGAAATACTACCCGCAAGCGCTGGAGAGCGCGCGGCGGATCGGCTTTGCCGAGAGCATGTGGCTCAGCTTCAAGGGCGCTGTGCGGGTGGTCTTCGTCAACATCCTGATCCTGCCGATCGCGCTGGTCCTGCTGGTGACCGGGTTCGGCACGGTAGTGCTGTTCGCGCTGGTCAATGCATGGCTGCTGGGGCGCGAACTGCGCGACATGGCGTGGTTGCGCCACCGGCACAGCCGCAAGGACCGCCCGCCGATCGGGCGCGGGACACGCTTTGCCCTCGGCCTCGTGATCGCGGGCATGCTCTTCATTCCGGGGCTGAATTTCATCGCGCCGATCATCGGTGCAGCGGCAGCCACCCATCTGGTACAAGGTCGACTACGTGAAGATTAGGATCGGCAAGACAGCCGTAGCACTCGCATTCGTCCCGCTGGTGGCAGCATGTGCGACACCGGCACCGGGCCCATCGACGCGGGCAGGAACACCGCCACCAACCCAGCCCCGGGTCGGCACGTCGGAGCGGGTCACCACCCCGCCCCCCACCGATCCGCCGCCCGTCCTGCCGAGCGGCTTTCGTGCGCCGCGTGTGATGAATGACCGGGGGCTCGAATTCGTGATCGGTGCGCGCGCCAGCCAGCTTGAACAGGCGTTCGGCCCTGCCCGGCTCGACGTGATCGAAGGGGATGCACGCAAATTGCAGTTCGTGGGCGAGGCCTGCGTGCTCGACGTGTTCCTCTATCCGCTGGCCCCGGGAGCCGAGCCGACCGCAACCTATGTCGACGCACGCCGCGCGAGCGATGCGCTGGACGTGGACCGGGTCGCCTGCGCCAAGGCGCTACGCAGGTAGGAGCCTCTCGGCCTCAGACCATAAAGCTCTCGCCGCAGCCGCAAGCACCCTTGGCGTTGGGATTTTCGAACACGAACCCGGCCGAGAAATCGTCTTCCACCCAGTCCATGACGCTGCCGACAAGGTAGAGCACGCTCGCCCCGTCGATGTAGAAGATGCCACCCGGGGTTGCGATCTTCTCGTCGAAGGCCTGCTCTTCGGACACATAGTCGACCGAATAGGCCAGCCCCGAACACCCGCGCCGGGGCGTGGAGAGCTTGACCCCGATCGCATCGTCGGGCGCCTTCGCCATCAGGTCCGCCACGCGCTGTTCGGCGGCGGGAGTGAGGACCACGGCGGCAGGCCGTTCGCGTGTTTTTGCTTCAGTCATAATCGAAACCTATCTGTTCGGTTCGAGCGAAGTCGAGAACCGTTGCGCTGCCGTGTCTCGCCTTCGCTCGACACGAACGACCAGCGGGGCTCACAGCATCCCCAGTTCGAGGCGGGCTTCATCGGTCATTTTGTCCGGGCCCCACGGCGGGTCCCACACGAGGTTGACCTCGGCATCGCGCACGCCGGGCACCGAGCCTGCGCGGATCTCGACCTCGGCGGGCATGCTCTCGGCCACCGGGCAGTGCGGCGTGGTGAGCGTCATGGTGACGATCACGTCCTTGTCCTCGGAGACCTCTACGCCGTAGATCAGCCCGAGATCATAGATATTGACCGGGATTTCGGGATCGTAGATTTCCTTTAGCGCGGCGATCACCGCTTCCTGCAAGGCCCCGCCCGCGCCGGTTTCGCCTGCGCCTTCGGGCTTTTTCTTCAGGAACCCGTCCAGATAATCGCGCTTGCGCGCCAATTTCTCACCCGCCGTCTCCGCATCGGGGTCCACCGCATCTTCGACGCGCGCACGCGGCGGCTTGGGCACAACCATCTGCTCGGTCGGCGACGGGGCCGCGATATAGTCTTTCTCGTTCTCTTCGCTCATCATCAATCCTCAGGCGAAAATCTTTAGCGTGCGCTCGATCCCGCGCATCAGCGCAGCAATGTCGCTCTCGTCGGAATAGACGCCGAAGCTGGCGCGGGCGGTGCCCGGCACGCCGAGGTGCTCCATCAGCGGCTGGCAGCAATGGTGGCCAGCGCGGATCGCCACGTTCTCTTCGTCCAATATGGTGCCCAGATCGTGCGGGTGAACCCCCGGCAGCTCGAACGAGACAATGCCCAGCGCATCCTCGGGTCCGAACACGCGCACGCCCTGGATACGGGTGAGTTCACTGCGCAGCTGGCGGACCAGCGCGCGTTCGTGCGCCTCGATCGTCTCTAACCCGATCCGGTCGATAAAGTCGCACGCATCGGCAAAGGCGAGCGCTTCGGCGATCGCTGGCGTGCCCGCCTCAAAGCGCTGCGGTGGTGGGGCGAAGGTGGTTTCGTCGAAGGTGACCTTGTCGATCATCGAGCCGCCGCCCTGCCACGGGGGCATCGCCTCGAGCAGGTGCTTGCGGCCCCACAATGCGCCGACGCCGGTCGGCCCGTACATCTTGTGCGCGCTCATCGCGTAGAAATCGCAGTCGATCTCGTCGACGAACACCGGCAGGCGCGGCGCGGCCTGGCACCCGTCGAGCAGCAGCTTCGCTCCGACCGAATGCGCAAGTTCTGCCGCACGCTTCGCATCGAGCACCGAGCCGAGCACGTTCGAGACATGCGCGAAGGCGACCATCGTGTGCTCGGGAGTAAGCATCGCCTCGGCAGCATCGAGATCGATCCGGCCATCCTCGGTCAGCGGGCAGACATCGACCTGCCAGCCCGCCAGTTGCCATGGCACGATGTTCGAGTGATGCTCCAGCTGACTGAGCAGCACGCGGCCCTTGTCCGGGTAAGAGTAGGCCACGAGGTTGATCGCTTCCGTGGCGCCGCGCGTGAAGATCAACTCCTCGGCAGGCGCGCTGATGAAGGCGGCGACCCGGCGACGCGCCGCCTCGTAGCCCATCGTCATCTTCGCGCTGCGCGAATAGACGCCGCGATGGACGGTGGCGTAGCCCTCGCCGAGCGCCCAAGCCATCGAATCGAGCACGACCTGCGGCTTCTGCGCGGTCGCCGCGCTGTCGAGATAATGCCACCGCTTGCCATCCTCGGTGAACATGCCGGGGAATTCGGCTTTGTCGCCGAGCTTGGCATCGGAGGCTGAAATCTCGACCGGCATGGTCATGCCCCGCGCTCTTCCAGCTTGTCGAGCGCCTTTTCCAGCAGCATCTCGCGAGTGGTTTCGTCCGCCAGTTCGCGGGTCGCATCGCCGATGAAAGCCTGCACCAGCAGGCGGCGGATCGTTTCGGGCGGCAGGCCCCGCGCCGCCATGTAGAACCGGGCGCTCTCGTCCAGCTGGCCGACGCTCGCGCCGTGTGCGCACTGCACATCGTCGGCGAAGATTTCGAGCTGGGGCACGGAGTTCACGCTGGCGCCCTTTTCCAGCAACAGCCCCTTGAAGCTTTGCGCCGCGTCGGTCTTCTGCGCATCGCGCACGACATCGATCCGGCCGAGGAAATTGCCCGTGCCCTTGCCCCAGTGGACGGACCGCACGGTCTGGTTGCTGGTCGCGCCCGGCTTCTCGTGCGCCAGCCGGGTCACGATCTCTCGCGTGGTCTCGCCACCGCCCAACGTAATCCCGCCAAGCTCGAAATGCGCGCCCTCGGACAGTGACACCACGACCTCCAGCCGCCCGAGCTGTCCGCCCGCGACCAGCGCTGCAAGTTCGGCCCGCGCGCCATTCTCCAACTTGATCCGCAACCGTCGCATGGTCAGGCCATCGGCATCGTCGAGCACGATCAGGTCACGCCAGCTCTCGCCCTCGGCCACGTGCACATCTTCCCACGCTTCGAACGTGTCGGGTGCAGTGCCTTCCAGCGCCGATACATCCGAATAGCGCCAGGCCTCGTCCTTTCGGGTTGGCAGTGTCGCGGCTTCAGGCATCGGCCATCACCGCGTCATAGCCTTCGCGTTCCAGCGCGCTCGCCAGATCCGGCCCGCCAGTGCGCACAATCTGGCCCTTGCTCAGGATCGAAACGCGATCGGGCTGCACCACGTCCAGCAGCCGCTGGTAGTGCGTGATGAGCAGCACGCCTTTTTCGGGACTCCGCATGATCGCATTGATCCCGTCGCCGACCACGCGCAGCGCATCGATGTCGAGCCCGCTGTCGGTTTCGTCGAGAACGGCAAAGCAGGGGTCGAGAATGCCCATCTGGACCATCTCCGCGCGCTTCTTCTCGCCGCCCGAAAAGCCGACATTCACGTTGCGCTTGAGCATCTCCATGTCGAGCTTGAGCAGCGCGGCCTTTTCCTTGGCGAGCTTCAGGAAATCGCCGCCGCTGAGAGGCTCCTCGTCACGGGCGCGGCGCTGCGCGTTCAGCGCCTCGCGCAGGAACTGGATGTTCGAGACGCCCGGAATCTCGACCGGATACTGGAAGCCGAGGAACAGGCCCGCCGCCGCGCGCTCGTGCGGATCCATCGCCAGCAGGTCTTCACCACGAAAGAACACCGAACCTTCGGTCACTTCGTAGCCGGGCCGCCCGCCGAGCACGTAGGCGAGCGTCGACTTGCCCGCGCCGTTGGGGCCCATGATCGCATGCACTTCGCCCGCGTTCACGGACAGCGAGAGGCCGTTGAGGATTTTTGTGCCGTCGATTTCGGCGTGGAGGTTATCGATCTGAAGCATTCTTAATCCGTACAATTGTGTGGTCGCGGCCTTCGGCTTTCGCGCGATGAATCTGGAGGAAACGGCGAGCAGCAAATCCAAGGAAAACGAACCCAACAAGGACGCGGATTGCGTCACGCCATCCAAATTCCTGCCAGCCGTCCCAAATGCCGAGTGCGGCCCAACCAACGCCGACCGCTAGGAATGCCCACGGCAGAAAGCCGGTCTTGTCGGTGTAGATAGTCTTCACTGCCGAGCGCCCTCGTGCGGAGGAGTGATTGCGATCAGCGTGGCGAGCAGCGCCAGTACCGCGGGGGCATAGAGGACGAAAAGGTTCTGCGTCTGGGCAGGGCCGGTACCGCCGTCCCAGGCCACGGAGCCGGACGCGCCGAGGGAAACGATCCAGACGGTCCACAACGCTGCCGCGACACCGGCAATCGCAATCCGGGTGACGACCAGCCGCTTCTTCTCTTCGTACGAGAGCGGCGGGTCGAATGCATGGAAGCCCTCTTCAGCCGCAATCTCGTCGGAATCGCGTAGGTCCGCCTCGGCTGGCGCCATCCGGGCGAGCTTGCGCGCTTCGAACCGGGTGCGTGCCTCGCTCCACGGTGCGGCCTTGCCAGCGAGCGCGGCTTCGAGATCGCGCGCAAGGCTCCGCATAAGTGGGCGAAGGCGTGCTTCGGTCTGGCCGGTTTCGACCAGACGCTGCGCCAGCGCCTGCATCGCGGCAAGATCGCGATTTGCGCCGGGCAATTCGGCATGGGCGAGTGTTTCGAGGTCATGCATCGCGATCATTCCTGTCTGCGTGGGAATCGCGGGGCCTTGGTTCTCTGGGGTATCGGGCTCGCGGCGGGCCGTTCCCGTCGCGGTCGTATCTGGGCCTGGTCTGGCGCGGGTGCGCGGCATCGTGACGGCGGCGCGCTTCCTGCTTGTCCGCTATCGCACCGCGCATTTCTTCTGTGAGCGTTTTCAGAACCGCATCGATATCGGCAAGGATATCTGCGGCGGCGACGTGGACCACCCGGATACCGACCGCCTGCAGGCTCTTGTCGCGCCGGTTGGCGATGGCGGGGTCGACGCCTTCCTCATCGATGATGATGGCGATGCCCATATTGTGCGAATTGAAATCGACGATTGCGCTGCCGACCACCGCGAAGCGGGTGAAGGAATAGCGCCCGAAATTGGCGCCCGAGAACTTCTCCGCCAGCGCCTTGTGCGCCGGGCTCGCATGCCGCTTCATCTCGCGCGCACGATCATGCAGCGCGTCGAGGCGCTTCTCCGAGATTTCCCACCCGCGGCCCTTCTTCTTGATTGCGGGGGCGGTGGCATCTTCGGATGCGGGCCGGAGATTGAGGGTCTTGCGGTCAGTCATGATGAACTGTGCGAAGGAATTCGCATTTCAAAGTGCAGGGGCTGAGCGGCTCAAGAGCATCTGGATCAGCGAAGACCTGATGCGAGACTTCGAGCACGCGAATCTCGTGATAATACTCTGGAAAGCCAACTCTTATGAACTCGCCAACCCGCGGCAGACTTGGAAATACAAGATGCTCGTCGATGGCGGCGGTATCGTTCCCGACATTACAAGTTACATACGCTTGGATCACCCCACGCTCCCTTCGAGACTAATCGCCAGCAGCTTCTGCGCTTCGACCGCGAATTCCATCGGTAGCTCTTTCAGCACTTCCTTGGCGAAGCCGTTGACGATCAGCGCGATCGCCGCTTCCTCGTCCAGCCCGCGCTGCTGTGCGTAGAACAGCTGGTCGTCGGAGATTTTGCTCGTGGTCGCCTCGTGCTCGATCTGTGCTGTGTGGTTCTTCACCTCGATATAGGGCAACGTGTGCGCTCAGCAGCGGTAGCACAGCAGCAGCG
>NZ_CAXQBM010000072.1:0-92220 GCF_964222115.1 Alteriqipengyuania sp. | reverse complement strand
CCCCACCCGACCTCCCCCTCAAGGGGGAGGAGAATTCAGGGCACTATTGAGCCTCACCCCCACGGGGTCACGAGATACTTCTCGCCAGTACGCATCTGGCGATATTGCAGCACCGCGTCCTTCTCCAGCATGCCCTCCAGCGTCACCTCGCGGGTGTAGTTGCTTTTGAACGTGGTGGTCAGGTTGTCGAGCACGCGCTGGCGCATCCGCAGCACGGTCTCCATCTCGGCGTTCTGGAGGAACGGCGTGAGCAGCCAGCCGCTCAGCGTCCAGCCGAACC
Source organism: Alteriqipengyuania sp. (assembly GCF_964222115.1). Classification (NCBI taxonomy): domain Bacteria; kingdom Pseudomonadati; phylum Pseudomonadota; class Alphaproteobacteria; order Sphingomonadales; family Erythrobacteraceae; genus Alteriqipengyuania; species Alteriqipengyuania sp. The sequence goes on along the minus strand of NZ_CAXQBM010000072.1, from coordinate 91,940 downwards.
CGTATGCGGGGGTGAGCATCGTCGGGCCGAGGTCCAGCCGCCCGTAGATGTACATCTTCTTCTGCTGGTTAGAGCCGTAGCGGCTGTATTCGCTCATCTTCTTCACTGCGACCTGTTCCATCGCCTTGAAGCAGGTGTCGACCATCTGCCCGCCGCCGATCGGATCGAACCCGAAGAACGCATCGGTCGCGTCGATGGCGCCGCGCAGCTGGTTCATGAAGTCGTCGTCGCATGAATTGACGATATTCTCCGCGCCCATGCCCTTCAGGATATCCGCCTGTTCCTGACGGCGCACGATGTTGACCAGCGGCACGCCGTCTTCCTGGCAGATGCGCACCAGCATCTGGCCGAGGTTGGACGCGGCGGCGGTGTGGAGGATCGATGGCGCGCCTTCCGCCTTGGCGGTTTCGACGAAGCCCAGCGCGGTCATCGGGTTGACGAAGGCACTCGCGCCATCCTTGGCCGAGATATCGCCCAACGGCAGGCACATGGTCGCATCGGCAATAGCGTACTGGCTGAACGCAGTTCCGGGGACGCAGGCCACGCGCTTGCCCAGCAGGGCCTTGGCCATGTCGCTGTCGCCGGTCGCGATCACTTCGCCAGCGCCCTCGTTGCCCACCGGCAGGCGCTGCCCGTGGCGACCCTTGGCGCCCGAATTGAACGGTTCGGGCATCTTGGCGACGATCTTGCCCGGAGAATACTGCGCGTTTTCGAGGTCCGAGGGGCCGGTCAGCAGCGCAAGGTCGCTGGGGTTGATCGGAGCGGCTTCCATCTTGACCAGCACCTGGTTGCCCGTGGGGTCGGGGAACTGCGTTTCCGCGATTTCGACGGTCAGTGTGCCGTCGGATTCCAGCGTCGTGAAGATCTGCTTGCCGGTGGTGGTCATTCCTCATCCCTTTCGTTGCGATTAGAAACTTATTTGTTCGCGACTTAGGCGACCACCGAACCACATACAACCGTCGAACACCCACCCCTAATCCCTCCCTCAAGGGAGGGGCAGCGAGACTTGCGAGCTTGTCTCGCTAGTCGCAGCGGGGTGGGTTTACGGCGCTTCGGGATAGATCGCTTCGACGAAATAGAGCCCGTGGGCTGGGGCGTTGAGGCCGAGTTCCTGCCGGTCGCGCGCGGCGAGTGCCAGCGCGACACGCTCTTCGGGCCAGCGGCCCATGCCGACCAGCGCGACGCAACCGACCATGCTGCGCACCTGATGATGCAGGAAGCTGCGCGCGGCGACGTGCACGCGGATTTCCTCGCCGTCTCGCTCCACATCCAGCCGGTCGAGCGTCTTGACCGGGCTGGCCGACTGGCAATGCGCCGAGCGGAAGGTGGTGAAATCGTGGTGGCCGACCAGCGCCTGCGCGGCGCGGTGCATCGCCTGCGCATCGCACTCGGGCGAGACGAGCCAGGCGCGATCCTTCTCCAGCGCCAGCGGGGCGCGGCGGTTGACGATGCGGTAGAGGTAGCGGCGCCCGATGCAGCTGAACCGCGCGTGCCAGTCTTCCGGCACGACTTCGCAATGCGTCACGGCGATAGGGGCAGGGCGCAGGTGCGCGTTGATTGCCTCGCCCATGCGGAAAGGCGTCAGGTCGCTCTCGACATCGAAATGGCTACGCATGGCGAGCGCGTGGACGCCGGTATCGGTCCGCCCCGCGCTGTGCAGCGTCACGACCTCGCCGGTGACGCCGTTCACCGCTTCTTCGACCGCCTGCTGCACGCTGGGCCCATCCTTCTGCCGTTGCAGGCCGAAGAACGGGGTGCCGTCGAATTCGAGGGTAAGCGCGTAGCGGGTGAGAGCCATGCCACCCTGCTAGGCGAGGCAGCCCGCTACGCAAGCCATCACTTGACGGTCAGGCCCTCCGGCAAGGGCTCGCGCACGCATTTCGCCCCTTCGTCGAAAGTCATGACTTCTTCCGCTTCGCCCGGCTGGGTCTTGCGCGCGACGATCTCCATGCTTGCCAGATCGACGTCGTAGCGCGAGCGAACGCCTTCCTCGTTCAGGTGGTCCATCTTGATGGTCCCATCTTCGAGGCCGAGCGAACAGTTCTCCTGCCCCGGCTCGCACAGGTCAAACGCCTCGTTGGTGAACTGGAGGTAGCGTTTGACCTCTCCATCCATCAGGATGAAGCGCTGGGTCAGCGTAAGGCCCTGCATATTGTCGAAGTTGGGCATGTCGCAGGTGATCAGCCCATCAGAGGTGTCGACCGTCGCAGCAATGTCCTCACCATCGCCAACAGGATTGTCGCTGGCGGGGCCGCCACACGCGCTCAGGGCTGTGCAGGCCACCAATCCGGTAAAAATCGTGCGTTTCATGCTTTTCCCTCCGGGTAATCGCTTGCCGAAGAGATTTCTCACTGCGCGATGCGAAGTCAATCTTGCGCCAGAAGGCTAACGGCCATTGTCATTCTCGTGATGGCCGCATGGTGATTCAGGTGAGCCTTGCGCCATGCTCTATCCCTCTTCCACGCTGGAAATCGGCCATATCCATCGCGGGTTTGCCCGCACGCTGGACGCGGGTGAGACGAAGCGCGCCGGACCCGCATGCTACCGTCAGCTGGTCGTCGAGCACCGTGCCCGGCTCGCCCGAGCCTCCGGTCGCTTCGGCGGCGAGCACCTTCACGCGCTCTCCTTCATATTCGAAGAAAGCTCCCGGCCAGGGCGTGAAGGCGCGCACCTGCCGCTCGACCTGCACTGCATCCTGCTTCCAGTCGATCCGCGCTTCGGCCTTGTCGATCTTGGGCGCATGGGTCGCCTCTGCATCGTCCTGCTCGACCGGGATATGGATCGCGAGGTCGCGCAAGGTGCCGACCATCAGCTGTGCGCCCTTTCGTGCCAACTCGTCGGTCAGCTCGCCTGCGGTCTTATCCGCGATGGGCGTGCGCACGGTCGCCAGCATCGGCCCGGTATCGAGACCCGCTTCCATCTGCATGATGGTCACGCCGGTGCCGGTATCGCCTGCCAGGATGGCGCGCTGGATCGGAGCCGCACCGCGCCAGCGCGGCAGGATACTGGCATGGACGTTGAGGCAGCCGTGCTCCGGCGCATCGAGCACGGCTTGCGGCAGGATCAGCCCATAGGCCGCGACCACGCCGACATCGGCGTCCAGCGCGGCGAAGGCATCCTTCTCCTCCTGCGGTTTAAGCGAGACGGGATGCCGCACGTCGATCCCCAGCCGCTCGGCTGCCTGTTGCACCGGGCTCGGTTGCAGCTTCTTCCCGCGCCCCGCCTTGCGCGGTGGCTGGGTGTAAACGCACACCACCTCGTGCGCGGCATGGACCAGCGCTTCCAGTGTCGGCACCGCGAAATCGGGCGTTCCCATAAAGACGATGCGCATAATTGTGTCGGAGGCCTTTGCTGCGGAAGGACGCTCGCCCTATCTGTCACCCCATGGCATCGCAAGAGATCGAGACGCTGAGTTCCGCGCTGGCCCGGCTGCCCGGGCTTGGCCCGCGTTCGGCGCGGCGCGCGGTGCTGTACCTCGTCAAGAAACGCGAGAGCGCGCTGCCCGCGTTGCTCGATGCGCTGCTGGCGGTGCAGGACACGCTGGAAGAGTGCCGGATCTGCGGCAATGTCGACACGCGCGACCCTTGCGGCATCTGCTCCGACCCGAAGCGCGATACGAAGTCGATCTGCGTGGTCGAGGATGTGGCGGACCTCTGGGCGCTCGACCGGGCGAAGCTGTTTTCGGGCACCTACCACGTGCTGGGCGGGCGGCTTTCCGCGCTGGATGGTGTGCGGCCAGAGGATCTTGCGATCGACAGCCTGCTCGCGCGGGTCGAGGCGGGCCCGGAGTCGGCGGGTGTCGACGAGATTGTGCTGGCGATGAACGCCACGCTGGAGGGTCAGACCACCGCGCATTACCTCGCCGAAAGGCTGGAGCAGTTCCCCGTCCGTATCACGCAACTGGCGCATGGCCTGCCGGTGGGCGGCGAGCTTGATTATCTCGACGAGGGGACGCTGGCGCAGGCCTTGCGAGCAAGGCGACCGCTCGGCTAGCCGCTTGATAGAGCGACAATCCCTGCTTATCTGGGCACAATGGCTATCCGTGAAATCCTTGAAGTGCCGGACCCCCGGCTGAAAACCGTGTCGCAGCCCGTCGAGAAGGACGAGTTCAACGACGATTTGCGCGCGCTTGTCGATGACATGTTCGACACGATGTACGCCGCGCATGGCATCGGCCTTGCCGCGATCCAGGTGGGTGTGCCCAAGCGCCTCCTCGTGATCGACCTGCAACCCGAAGACCCGGACGCCGAACCGATCGAATGCGACCACGATCATGGAGACGAGGGGGGCCACAAGCACACGCACCCCGCGCTCAAGAAAGAGCCGCGGGTCTTCGTGAATCCGGTCATCCTCGATCCGGCGGAAGAGCTTTCGACCTATCAGGAAGGCTGCCTCTCGGTGCCGGAAATCTACGCCGACGTGGATCGCCCCGCGACCTGCACCGTGCGCTATCAGGACCTCGAGGGGAACGAGCATACCGAGGCGATGGAAGGCATGCTGGCGACCTGCATCCAGCACGAGATGGACCACCTCGAAGGCATCCTCTTCATCGACCACCTGAGCCGGTTGAAGCGGCAGATGGCGCTGAAGAAGCTGAAAAAGCTGCGCGTCGCGGCTTAAGCATACCCCAAGTCTATCGTCGCCCCGGACCTGATCCGGGGCCCAGCTTCTTTTTTGCGGAGAAGCGTGGGGCGGGACTGGCGTTCTCGATACGTTCTGTGTAGGCTCGGGTGATGGACCCGACTCTGCTTGCTCTCGTCGCCCTCATCCTCGGCCTGGCCATTGGCGCCGGGGCGGGTTGGTATTTCGGTTCGCGCCCGGCGGCGGAATTGCGTGAGCGGCTGGCCACGCGCGAAGCGGAAGCGAAAGACGCCAACGAGAAGCTTTCGCGCATGGCACCCGAACTCGCCACCATGTCCGAACGGGCAGGGCGGGCCGATGCATTGGCGGAAAGTCTCGACAAGGCGCGTCACGAGCTGGCGACGCTCAATGCCGAGCGTGCGGGGTTCGAGGAGCAGAAGAAGCTCCTCGAGGAAAGCCGCGAGAAACTCCTCAAGGAATTCGAGAACACCGGGGCAAAAGTACTTGGCGCTGCTCAGGAAAAATTCCTCGAGCGCGCCAGTGAGCGGTTCGGCCATTCGGAGAAATCTTCGGAAGAGAAGATCCGTGCATTGCTCGCGCCGGTGGGCGAGCGACTCAAGAAATATGAGGATCAGGTTGCGGCGCTGGAGGAAAAGCGCGGCGATGCCTTTTCGCGGCTCTACCAGCAGATTGCCGATATGCAGCGCGGGCAGGAAGAGGTCCGGCGCGAGGCGCAGCGGTTGGGCAATTCGCTCACCAATGCGCCCAAGGCACGTGGCCGCTGGGGCGAACGGGCCTTGCAGAACGTGCTCGAACAATGCGGATTGGCCGAACACACCGATTTCCACCTCGAGCATTCGCTGGAGACCGAGGAAGGACGGCTGCGGCCAGACGCGATCGTCAACGTGCCCGGCAGCAAGAAGCTGGTGATCGATGCGAAGGTGTCGCTCAATGCCTATCAGGCCGCGTTCGAGGCGGAGGACGAAGAAGAACGCAAACGCCACCTAGAACTCCACGCGAAGTCGATGCGCGGGCACGTACAGACGCTCGGCAGCAAGGGATACCAGAGCCAGTTCGACGACGCGCCCGATTACGTGGTGATGTTCGTCCCCGGCGAGCATTTCGTTGCGGCCGCGCTCGATGCCGATCCCGAACTCTGGGATTTCGCATTCCGCAACAAGGTTTTGCTGGCAACTCCTACCAATCTGGTTGCGATTGCGCGCACGGTTGCGCAGGTCTGGCGGCAGGACACCATCGCCAAGGAAGCAATGGAAATCGGCAAGGCTGGGGCTGAGCTTTACGACCGCCTTGCCATCGCAGCCGAGCATATGAAGCGCGTGGGCGGCGGGCTCGAAACGGCAGTCAACAATTACAACAAGTTCGTCGGTTCGTTCGAACGCAACGTGCTGTCCGCCGGGCGGCGGTTGGCCGACAAGGGCATCGAGATTGGCAAGCGCGAGATCGAAGAAGTCCCGCTGGTCGAAGGCTCGCCGCGCTACACGGCGAAGGATGTAGCTGCTATAGAGGATGGACGGGACGCGGCTGAATAACACGGGCACACGGGGGCGCAGCCATGCGAACATCGAAGATCGGAACGCTGGTACTGGGCGTGGCGGCGCTTTTTTCGGTGGCGACGCCGCTGGCTGCGAAGTCATACCCACCGCGCAACGAATGCACCGCCGATCCGGCAGCAAACAGCTATCACCTCGCGTTCGTGACCGCGGTGGCCAATCGCGATGTCGCCATGCTGCAGGGCCTGATGGGTGAGACGGTCCTGCTCGGTTTCGGGGGCTCCAACGGCCCCGATACGCTCGCCGAATGGCTGGCGAGCCCCGACATAGACATGTGGGCGCAGCTCGACGAGATGGCGCGGCTCGGCTGCGCACTGGGCGATGCGACCGATGGCGGCCACTCGATCATCATACCGTGGATCTGGTCGCAGCCGGTCGAAGAGGTCGACGGGATCGAGGGCTTTACCGCGCTCGGGCCCGATGTACCCTTGCGCGCTGGCCCCTCATCCGACGCGCCGGTGGTGGAGCGGCTGAACTGGCACGCTGTCCAGTTGGTGAGCGGTTGGGGCGGCGATTCCGAATGGCGTGAGGTCGCCCGACCGGGTGGGCCGAGCGGTTACGTGCGCGAGGATCAACTACGCAGCCTGATCGCGCGGCGTCTGGTGGCCGAACAGGTCGATGGAGAATACAAGGCTGCCGTGCTGGTAGCGGGCGACTGATCAGCCCTCAAGGCTCGCGAGCACCTCGTAAGACAGGACTGCGGCTGCCACTGCTGCATTGAGGCTGTCGGCACGCCCGCGCATCGGCATCGTCACCCGCAGGTCGCAGGCCGCCTCGTATTCCTCCGGCAGGCCTTGCGATTCATTGCCGACCAGTACGAAGCATGGTGCCGCATAGGGCGCTCCGCGATAGGGCACGGCTTCGCGCAGGCTCGCCGCTACCAGCTGCCCCGATCCACCTCGTAGCCATGGCACGAATTCCTCCCACCGCGCACGCACCAGCTTCTGCGTGAAGATCGCACCCATGCTGGCGCGCACGGCTTCGACGCCGAAAGGATCGGCACAATCGTCGATCAGGATGAGTCCGCCCGCTCCCACGGCATCCCCGGTGCGCAGCATCGTGCCCAGATTGCCCGGGTCCCTGAGGGCCTGGGCCACCAGCCAGATCGGCGCTACATTGCGATCCACCGTGTCCAGCGAGGTATCCCATTCGGCAAAGGCGCCCGCGACACCTTGCGGGTTATCCTTGCCGGTAATCTTCGAAAGGATGTCGGGCGTGGTTTCGACAATGTCGCCACCAGCGGCCTCGACTGCGCCCTCCAGCGCATCGAGCAGCGGATGCGGATCGCGCCCGCCCTTGCTGTGCGCCGCCTTCACCAGCACTTCGGGCACACGCCCGCTTTCTCGTGCATCGGTCAGCAACCGCAAACCCTCGGCCAGGAAGCGACGATCCCGCTGGCGGTGTTTCTTGTCGCGCAAGGACCGCAGGGCCTTGATCGTGGGATTGGAGAAACTGGTAATTTCGCGGCGCGGCATGGGCTGACAGGCGTGCGGTGCGCCTATTCCTCGCCGAAACCGGTTTCGACCAATTGCGACAGCTCGGCCATCGCGGCGGGCGCATCCTCACCCTCGACAATCAGCATAATCTCGTCGCCGCGAGCCGCACCCAGCATCATAAGATCGAGGATCGAGCGTCCGTCGACCTCACGTTCGCCCTTGGCAACGCGGATTTCTGTCGCATCGGGCCAGCGGCTCGCCACTTCGACCAGTTTTGCACTGGCGCGCGCATGCAGCCCGCGTTCGTTGACGATGGTGATGGCCTTGCGCGTATCGCTCACTGGCTTGCGTCCTTCATTTCCTCGCTCGGGCGGGCGAGGAACTCGGACGCGATCGTGATGTAGTTGCGCCCCGCATCGCGTGCGGCGCGCACCGCGTCGGCGACATTCATTTCGGAGCGGGCCCGGGCGTGGCGGATCAGCATCGGCAGGTTGATCCCGGCGATCACTTCCACCTTGCCGTCCTCCAGCAGGGAGATGGCGAGGTTGGACGGCGTGCCCCCGAACAGGTCGGTGAGGATGATGACGCCCTGGCCCTGGTCCACCTCGGCTATCTTGTCGCTGATTTCCTCGCGGCACGCCTGCGCATCGTCCTGCGGACCGATACAGACCGAGGCAATCGCGGCTTGCGGGCCGACCACATGTTCCATCGCAGAGACGAACTCACGCGCAAGCTGCCCGTGGGTCACCAGAATGAGACCAATCATGGCGCCCTTGTCTAGAAGCCCTTGCGCGCAGCACAAGAGGGCATGATGCGCCTAGGCGGTTTGCATCTCCACCGCGTCGGCTGCCCGGCTGGCCAGGTTGCGGTGCGTGATCGCGGGCAGGAAGCCACTTTCGCGCAGGGCCCGCGCCATCCGTTCTGCCGTATAGACCGAGCGGTGACGACCGCCGGTGCACCCGAATGCGATGTGGACGTAACTTTTCCCCTGCGCCTGGTAACGCGGCAACAGGTCGAGCAACAGGTCGCGGATCCGCGCGAAATTTTCTTCGAACCCGTCGGTCTGCTGCAGGAATGTGGCGACGGGTTCATCCAGCCCGGTCTTCTCGCGCAGATCTTCTTCCCAATGTGGATTTTCGAGGAACCGCATGTCGAAGACCAGGTCGGCAAGCGGCGGCATCCCCCGGGCAAAGCCGAAACTGCTGACGGTAACGGCCAGTTCGGCAGCTTCCTGCGTTTCGAAGTTCTGGCGCACGAACTGCCGCAACTCGTTGGCGGAAAGCAGGCTGGTGTCGATCAGCATGTCGGCCCAGCGCCGTAGGGGATCGAGCAATTCGCGCTCGGCCCGGATCCCGTCCATGGCGGTGCGTCCGTCGGCCAGCGGGTGGCGCCGCCGCGTTTCGTTATAGCGCCGCTCCAGCTCGGTATTATGGCAATCGATGAACTGCGTGGTGAGCTCGAGGTCTTCCCGCTCGGAAAGCCCTTTGACGATGGACACGATCGCGGCCGGCTCGAAACCGCGTGTCCGGGTGTCGAATCCGATCGCGAGCGGCGTGCGATGCTCGCCCGCCAGCACTTCGCGCACCAATGGCTTGAGCAGGCGGATCGGGAAATTGTCGACCGCTTCCCAGCCAAGGTCTTCCAGCACGCGCAGGGTGGTGGTCTTGCCCGCGCCGGACATGCCCGTGACCAGCATGATCTTCTGCCGTTCGCTCATGTCCTCGTCCTTGCAGGCTATCGACGTCGCGGTGTGTTCCGGCCCCCTTTCCTGTGAAAACGGAGAACCGACCAAATCGTTGCGTTCAACCATTGGCGGATTCCTCTTCGGGCATTTCGGGCAGGGCGAGGACGAGGCATGCGCCCGGCTCACCATCGGGCCGGTCCTGCGCGCTCAGGCTGCCGCCGTGCGCCTCCGCAATCGTGCGCGCGATGGCGAGGCCGAGGCCGCTGTGATTGCCGAACCCTTCCTTTTCGGGCCTGTCGGAATGAAACCGCTCGAACACCTTGTCGCGCGCATGCGGTGCAATGCCCGGGCCATCGTCCATCACCATCAGCAGCAGCGCACCGCGATCGTGATCGAGCACGACGCGGACGATTCCTCCATCGGGCGAAAAAGAGCCGGCATTGTCGAGCAGGTTGTCGATCACGCGCTCCAGCCGTTCGGGTACGCCCATGGCGCAGGCGGTGCGGCGTGCATGCTCGAAAACCACCTCCAACCCCGCGTCGAGCCCGCGATTGCGGCGTCGGTCGATGATGTTGCCGACCAGCGACACGAGGTCCACCGGCTCGAAAGTGGCGCGCGAGAGCTCGGCGTCGATCCGGCTCGCGTCCGAGATTTCTGTCACCAGCCGGTCGATCCGGCGCACGTCGTGGGTCGCGATGTCGAGCAATTGCGCTCGCAATTCGGGATCGTCGACATGGCCGAGCGATTCGGTCGCGCTGCGCAAGGATGCGAGGGGGTTCTTTATCTCGTGCGCCACGTCGGCTGCGAAATGTTCGACCGCGTCGATCCGGTGGCGCAGGGCATCGGTCATGTCGGCAACCGCGCGGGCAAGCATCCCGATCTCGTCGCGCCGATCGGGCAGGCGCGGCACCTGCACCTCGCGCTCGCGCCCCAGCCGGACGCGCTGCGCTGCTTTCGACAGGGTTTGCAGCGGGGATACGATGGTCCGCGCAAGGAACAGCGAGAGCATGATCGAAGCGAGCAGGGTGAAGAACACGCCCGTGCCCAGCGTCGAGCGAGCGCGGCGCACCGATTCGGTAATATCGACCGCATTGCGCGTGGTCAGCAGCGTGTCGCCCTGCAATCCGACCGGGGCGGCCGCCGTGATGACGGGCGTGCGGTCCGCGGCCTGCCGCAGCTCGATCTGCGAGATGCCAAGCTCGCGCGCGCGCTGCAGCTCGGGCCAGGAGTTCGCTTCGTTCGATTCGGGCTCGATATAGCGCGGGACCGGTTGTGCGCTGACGACCGTGTCCACGATCTGGTCGAGGAACCGGGCGAAGCGCAGGTCGAAAGGATCGTCGCTGGGATCGTCGAGCGTGAAGGTCGGCTCGCCCAGTTCGAAACTGTCGGCCACCAGCTTGCCGTCGGGATCGAACAGGCGCAGCCGCATGTCCTGTTCCTTCGCGATCTGGAGGAGCAGCGCGTCCTGCCGCTGGCGGGTGGCACCGGCGAGCGCCTCTGCCGTGATCTGTGCCTCGATCCGGGCGAGCTTGTACCTCTCGTCGAGCAGCTGCGCGCGATAGGAATCGAGGTAGACGATCCCGCCGCCAAGCAGCAGCAGCGGCAGGATGTTCACGGCCAGAATGCGGGCGGTGAGCGAAATGCGCGACAAGACACCGACACGCTCCAGCGGGCGCGCGATGCGCCGCACGCCACCAAATTCAGGCATGGTCAGCCATCGCTGAAGCTGTAGCCCGCACCGTAGAGCGTCTCGATCGCGCCAAAGGTGGAATCGACCTGCCGGAACTTGCGCCGCATCCGCTTGATATGGCTGTCGACCGTGCGATCGTCGACGAACACGTCGTCGGGATAGGCCGCATCCATCAACTGGTTGCGGCTCTTGATGACGCCGGGGCGCAGGGCGAGCGCCTCCAGCAGCAGGAATTCGGTGACAGTCAGCGAAACCGGCCTGCCATCCCACGTCACCTGGTGGCGCGCGGGGTCCATCGTGAGGCGACCGCGGCTGAAACTGGCGCGGGACTGGCTCTGTTCGCCACTGCCTTCGCCATCTTCCGGGGTGTCATCGTCCAACCCGCTACGCCGCAGGATGGCGCGAATGCGGGCGACCAACAGGCGCAGGCTGAACGGCTTGGAAATGTAATCGTCCGCGCCCATCTCGAACCCGGCTTCCTCGTCTCGCTCGTCATCCTTGCTGGTGAGGAAGATGACGGGGAGGGCGGAGCGTTCGCGCAGTTTGCCGAGCAGTTCCATCCCGTCCATGCGTGGCATCTTGATGTCGGCCAGGTCCGGCGGATTTTCCGTGAGCGCTCGCAGCGCCGCTTCGCCATCCGAATAGACGCGCGTTTCAAACCCTTCGGCCTGTAGCGCGATGGAGACGGTGGTCAGGATATTGCGATCATCGTCGACCAGTGCGACCACGCGCCGATCGGTACGGCGCAGTGGGGACTGGGGGGGCGAAGCCTGTTCGCTGCTGTCGGTCGTCTGTTCCATATTCGTCACGCCGCCATACTCTGATCGCGCCACTGGCGTAGCGCGTGTCCATGCAAGTCACAACGCACGGGCGGGCGATGTTGCACCGTTTATGATACACCGCGCTGTTTGACGGAACCTGCGCACACGATTATGCGCACAGCACATCGAATCATGCATTCGAATGCGTGTCATGCACAAGCCGGTGCCGCCCAAGAGGCAAAACCGCATAACCGATTAATTTTCAGGAGATTGGCCCCAGTGCCCGCACAGCTGTCTCATAGCCTTGCCGATCAGGGCATCGCGACCGATGCCACGATCCACGCGAACCTCGATTCCGCGCAACTGACCGAGCACGCGCTTCGCAATGGCGAAGGCCGCAAGGCGAAGCACGGGCCGTTGGTGGTGGAGACCGGCAAGCACACCGGACGCAGCGCGAAGGACAAGTTCATCGTCCGCGATGCCGGCACCGAAGATGCGGTGTGGTGGGACAACAACGCCTCGATGACGCCCGATCACTTCGCGGCGCTGAAGGAAGATTTCCTTGCTGCGGTTAAGGGCAAGGATACGCTCTACGTGGCGGACCTGTTCGGCGGTTCGCAGCCCGAGCATCGCGTGAACGTGCGCGTCATCAACGAACTTGCCTGGCACAACCAGTTCATCCGCACGCTGCTGGTCCGCCCGACCGAGGCGGAGCTGGACGGTTTCGTGCCCGAATACACGATCATCGACCTGCCCACTTTCAAGGCCGATCCCGAACGTCACGGCTGCCGCAGCGAAACCGTGATCGCGGTCAACCTGACCGAAAAGCTGATCCTGATCGGCGGCACCAAGTATGCCGGCGAGATGAAGAAGAGCGTGTTCGGCATCCTCAACTACCTGCTGCCGACCAAGGGCGTGATGCCGATGCACTGTTCGGCCAATATCGGCCCGGACGGGAAGAGCGCGGTTTTTTTCGGCCTGTCGGGCACGGGCAAGACTACGCTTTCCGCCGATGCCAGCCGCACGCTGATCGGCGATGACGAGCACGGCTGGTCGGATACCGCCGTGTTCAATTTCGAAGGCGGCTGCTACGCCAAGATGATCCGCCTGAACCCGGAAGCCGAGCCGGAAATCTATGCCACCACCCGCATGGAAGGCACCGTGCTCGAAAACGTGGTGATGGACGAGAATGGCGAGATCGATCTCGACGACAATACGCTCGCCGAGAATACCCGTGGTGCCTATCCGCTGTCCTCGATCCCGAACACCTCGGACGAGAACATGGGCCCGCCGCCCAGCACCGTCATCATGCTGACCGCCGATGCCTTCGGCGTGCTGCCTCCGATCGCGCGCCTCACGCCCGACCAGGCGATGTATCACTTCCTCTCGGGCTACACTGCCAAGGTTGCGGGCACCGAGATCGGCGTGACCGAGCCGGAAGCAACCTTCTCCACCTGTTTCGGGGCGCCGTTCATGCCGCGCCACCCCAGCGTCTATGGCAACCTGCTCAAGAAGCGGATTGCCGAGGGCGGGGCGCAGTGCTGGCTGGTCAACACTGGCTGGACCGGCGGGAAGTACGGCACCGGCCACCGCATGCCGATCAAGGCGACCCGCGCGCTGCTCAACGCCGCGCTCGACGGATCGCTCAACGATGCGGAATTCCGCAAGGACGAGAATTTCGGCTTTGAGGTTCCAGTCGCAGTTCCGGGCGTCGACAGCGCGATCCTCGATCCGCGCTCGACGTGGGCAGATGCGGAGGAGTATGACGCGACCGCACGCAAGCTGGTCCAGCTGTTCGTCGACAATTTCCAGCCCTTCGCGGCGCATGTCGACCAGGGTGTGCGCGACGCTGCGCCGCAGACTGCGAAGCAGGACGCCTGACCCGCTACGACTTTCCGAGCTGGAGAGGAGGGGCCCCGCACGGTGAAAGCCGGAGCGGGGCCCTAAAAATGTCACGGATCGGCCTTAGAGGACGCTGGAACTTTACCCGTCAGGAGTCCGTGCGATGAGCCTCTTCGATTCGATTCTAAAGCAGACCGGTGGCGCGCCGGACGATGTCGTGAACCTTGCCAAGAAGGTCGGCATCGATCCTGCCATGGCCGAAAAGGCGATCGCTGCCCTCGGTCAGGCGCATCCCAAGGAAGGGGATACGGTCGAACTTGCGGCGGGCAAGACCGGCATCGATGCTGGGACGCTGGGCCAGATCGTTCAGCAGATCGGCGGCGAAGGTTCGCTCGGTGAGTATGCGCGGCAGTTGCAGGAACACCCGCAGGCCGCCGGTGTGCTCAAGATGCTCGACAGCGATGGCGATGGCGACGTGATCGACGATATCACGGGCATGGCGGGCAAATTCTTCGGCAAGAAATAGCTTTCCTTACGCCGCCGCGCCGATGGCCTCTGCGCGGCGTAGTTGGTCCACATGCGCCCAGATGCGACTCACTACGACCGAGCCTTCGCCGACCGCGCTTGCCACGCGCTTGACCGACCCTGCGCGCACATCGCCTACCGCGAAGATGCCCGCCTTCGACGTTTCGTAAGGTGAATCGCGGTCCACCTTGTCACCGGTCAGGACGAAGCCCCGGTCGTCCAGCTCGATATGTTCTGCCAGCCATTCGGTGTTCGGCGCCGCGCCGATCATGATGAACAGGGCGCGCGTTTCGATCCTTTCCGGGCCGTCGGGCGTCTCCAGCGTGACCGCATCCAGCCGCTCCTCGCCATGCAGTTCGGCGACCTGCGTGCCGTAGTGTAGTGTGACCTGCGGGTCTGCCTCCAGCCTGCGGGTGAGATAGTCAGACATTGATTCCGCGAGGCTCGATCCGCGCACGACCACGTGCACATGCTTCGCACTGCGCGAGAGGTACATCGCTGCCTGCCCCGCGGAATTGCCGCCGCCAACCACGACCACCTCGGTCTCGCGGCAGAAGCGCGCTTCCATCTCGGTCGCGGCATAGAACACCCCGGCACCCTCCAGCCGTTTGAGGCGCGCGATGGGCAGGCGGCGATATTGCACGCCGGTCGCGACCAACACCGCGCGTGCGCACAGGCGCTCTCCATGATCCAGCGTCGCGCAATAGGAGCCATCCGCCTCCTCTTGCAGTGCTTCGACCCGCCGTGGCATGGCGAAGCGCGTGCCGAATTTCAGCGCCTGGATCTGGCCGCGATAGATCAGGTCCGATCCGCTGATCCCGGTCGGGAAGCCCATATAATTCTCGATCCGGCTGCTGGTGCCCGCCTGCCCGCCGATAGCGGTATCCTCCACCACCACCGCGCTCATCCCTTCCGCCCCGGCATAAACCGCCGCCGCCACGCCCGCTGGGCCGGCCCCGACGATCAGCAGGTCGACCGTCTCGTCCGCACCAATCGCCAGGTCGAGGTTGAGCGCTTGCGCCAGCGCACGTGGCGAGGGGGCTTCCAGCGGCTGGTCCTTGCCGAGGATGACTGCGGGCGAGTGCTCTACCAGATTGCACAAGCGGCTGGCTTCTTCGTCGCTGCTGTCGAGATCGTAGCTCTGGAAGGGGATGCGGTTGCGCGAGAGAAACCGCTCGCATTGCTGGATCACGGGGTCGCGATCCGCACCGACCAGCTTGATGCCGCTGCGGTTCTCCTCGAACTGGCGGCGGCGACGGGCCGAAAACACGGTGATGATATGGTCGGACAGCTCGGGCACGCGGGCCATCAGGTCCAGCATGGCCTCGCGCGGCGCCTCGATCGTCCGGGTTGCCTTCGCCGCGCGCATCGGCAGCGTGTGATTGCCGCCATTGAGGAACGCGATCTCGCCCATGAACTGCGTCGGGCCGAGCGAGGAGGGGAGCAAGCGCTCGCCGCTATAGGGATCGACCACCTCGATCTCGCCCTCGATCACATAGACGAAGCGATCCATCGGTGCGCCCAATTCGGCGACCATTTCGCCTTGCGCATAACTGCACTCGTGCCCGATCTCGCAGATCGCGGCGACGTGGTCCTCCGCCAGCGGCACCCGGCGCATGGTTTCCAGATCGTCTCCGAAGGTTTCCATCGCGCCGAATCCTTATGAAGGGCTGCAATCAGGCGTTGGATATATACCGCGTCACGGTCTTATCCAGCACATCGAGCGGGGCGTTGCCGCCCAGGATCACGGCGGTGTTGAAGTCCTTGAGGTCATAGCGATTGCCCAGCTCGCGTTTCGCCCGCTCGCGCTGGCGCAGGACTTCGCTGTGGCCGACCTTGTACCCGCAGGCCTGGCCCGGCCAGCTGCAATAGCGATCGACCTCGCTCGCCACTTCCTCTGCCTTGGAGCCGTTGCGTTCGACGAAGAACTGCCGCCCTTGCTCGCGCGTCCAGCGCTTGTGGTGCAGCCCGGTGTCGACCACCAGACGGCAGGCGCGAAAGGCGATCGCCTGGAGGTAGCCAAGCCGCCCGACCTGGAAATCGTCGTAAGCGCCCAGTTCGTCCGCCAGCTGCTCGGCATAGAGCGCCCAGCCTTCGCTGAAGGCGTTGAAGGCAAGGATGCTGCGGATCAGCGGGAGCCGGTTGGAGAAAGTCCCTTCCCACGCGTGGCCCGGCACGCTTTCGTGGAAAGTCAGGTCCGGCAAATCGTATTTGCGGTGCAGATCGGTGGTGCGAAGATTGATCCACATGCGCGCGGTGATCGTGCCATCCTTGCTTCCCGCCCCGCCATAGGCGGCCGGTGCGCCCGGCTCTTCGGAAAGGGGCAGGCGGCGAACCTCCACATTGGGATCGACCAGCTGGTTGAACGCGCGTGGCATTTGGGCCACCGCCCAGTCGATCCGATCCTGGATGAAGGCCATGATCTCGGCCCGCCCGGGATCACCCTTGGAGAACTGGTAACGCGGGTCCCGGCTCAACGCCTGCATGCGTTCGCCGATCGTGCCGCTGTCATAGCCGATATCACGCAGGATCGGGTCCATCCGCGCATGCAGCGCTTCCAGTTCCTCCAGCCCCTGTTCGTGGATTTCGTCGGGAGAGAGCGTGGTCGTGGTGCTGGCCTTGAGCGCCCAGCGATACCATTCCTCGCCGCCCGGCTGCGCCCACATGCCCGCGGAGGATTTCGCCACCGCGCGCTGCGCCTGCAATCCTGCGAGCTGGCGCTTGAGCGCAGCCGTGACAGCCCCCTTGGTCTTCGCTTCGACATCCTTTGCCAGCGTGGCGGAGAGCCCTGCTTCGGAGAGCTTGCCCGCGAGGCTGGAAGCGAAAGGCTCCCCATTCTCGGCATCCGCGATGGTTCGCTCCATCTGCGGGATCGCCTTGTCGAGCAGGAAATCGGGAGGAACCACACCCATCGCGCGGGCAGCCTGGATACGCTCCAGCTCTCCATCCAGCGCATCGGGCATCGCATCGATCCGGGCGACAAACGCTTCGGCGTCGGCCTCGTTCGCGACGGGGTGCGAGGAATCCATGAAGCGCGGCATGTCGAGATAGGTGCCGACATTCTGGATCACGACGTAGGGCGCGTTGCGCCAGCTGCCGACTGCGACATCGCCATAGGGCAGCTCCAGCCCTTCAACCGCCGTGCTGAAGGCGCTGCGCACGACCTGGAACCCGGTCTGCTGGTCAGGCGTCAGGGCGCTTTCGTCGAGCCCTTCCATCTGGTTGACAACCCACCGCAGGGAGACGGCGTAATCGCGCTGGCCTGCAATCGACTGGTCTTCCAGCTTCCCGCGCAGATGGGCGTATTCGCCCGTATCGACGCCCAATCCGGTGGCACGCTCGGGCTCATGTTCCAACAGGCGATAGGCGACATCGTCCAGCCATTCGTCGGGCGCGATGGTCATCTCTCGCAGGCGGGGGCTGCTCGCGCCGGTGGCGCAGCCGCCCAGCGTCAGGGCGGTGGTTGCGGTGAGCCCGGCAAGGGTCTGGCGGCGAGTAAGGGAAATGTCGGTCATGGCGCGCGAGGATGGAGCCGGGGTGCTTCCCCGTCAATCGCGCAGCGTGTAGGAAGCAGCGATATGCTCGATATCGTTCTCTCGCTGCTCGTCCTTGCTGCCCTCGTGCTGATCGGCGGGGCTTTCGTGCTGTTTCGCCGGGGGTACCGCAAGCAGGCGGGGTTGATGGTTGTCGCTGCGCTGGTTGCGCTGATGAATGTCGCGATCTGGACGATCCCCGATTCCGAAGGCCAGGCACCCGTGGATGCGTTGCCGACCGACGGAACCGGGGAAGGCTGAGCCGCGATCAGTCAGGCAATTGCCACAGCACCGCACCAGTATAGGTGCCGGCGGTGGCACGGCCCTGATCGTTTTTCGCCGGATCGAACCGCGCGCGGCGGCTCACCAACTGGCAAGTCGCCTGATCGAGTGCGGAAACGCCGCTGGATCGGGTGACAGAGCATCCTTCGACGCGGCCGCTGGCGCCCACGCTCAGACGATAGCCGACCTGCCCGGTATAGCCGCGCGAGATCCAGCTTGAGCGGTAGTCCGCCTGCGTCACCCAGCCGCTCTGGCTGTTCGACGGGCGTGGCGGTATCGGATCGAACGCAGGCGCCGGCGGCGGCGCGGGCGGTGTTGCCTTGGGCAACGGATCGGGCGTCGCCTTGGGTACCGGATCGCTCGGCGGAAGGATCTTGTCGGTCGAATCGACAACGGGCCGGTCCAGCGTGAATTCGATCGGAGCCTTGGGCGCAAACACCTCACGCGAGGATTCCGGCACCTTTTCCTTCGGCTGATCCACCGGCTCGGGCGGGGGCGGAGGCGGTGGCAGTTCGAATTGCTCGCCGACAAGGGGCGGAACAACGGGTTTTATCACGCCGTTGGTGGCGAGGCCGTAGATGAGCAAAGCGCCCAGTCCCGCGTGAATCCCGACCACTGCGGCTATCGCTGTCGCCCGGTTCTGCGGCCTTTGTGCATTTGCATAAGCCATTGGCATCTCTCCTGTTTTGCTGAGCAGCGATCCGCCACCCACGGAGGGATGTTACACTATTAGTCTGAACGCTGGGAATACGAAATAAAGTTGCAACAGCGAACTGATGTTCTTCAATTCATTGCAAAAAACAACGTATTATCGGATCGGGCAGGAGGGATCGAGCCGGAAGTCCAGGTAGTTGTCGACCGCGCCCATCATCTCGTCATGCTCCTTCTCGAAGAAGTGGTTGGCACGCGGGATTTCCTCGTGGTGGATCGTGATGTGCTTCTGCGTCCGCAGCTTCTCGACCAGCTTGGTGACGGCGGGCGGCGGTACCACAGTGTCGGCTGCACCGTGGACGAAGATACCGCTGGCGGGGCAGGGCGCGAGGAAGCTGAAGTCGTACATGCTCGCCGGGGCGCCGACCGAGATAAAGCCGCGAATTTCGGGCCGTCGCATAAGCAATTGCATGCCGATCAGCGCGCCGAAAGACACACCGGCAACCCAGGTAACCTGCGCTTCCTCGTGGATCGACTGGATCCAGTCGAGCGCAGACGCCGCGTCGGACAATTCGCCAATACCATTGTCGAAGCTGCCCTGGCTGCGGCCCACGCCGCGGAAATTGAAACGCAAGGTCGCGAAACCGCGATCGACGAAGGTCTTGTAGAGGCTCTGCGTGATCCGCTCGTTCATAGTACCGCCGCCCTGCGGGTGCGGGTGCAGGATCAGCGCTACGGGTGCGCGCGGGCGGGGCGGGGGAGAGAAACGGCCTTCGAGACGGCCTTCGGGGCCGGGAAAGATGACGGTGGGCATGGGTGCTTGGGTCCGGATCAACAGGGCTGGAGTGCGTGCTAGCCCAATGGGCGGTGGCGCGCGTCAGGTGCGCGGCTATATAGGCTTTATGACGCGTTTCGCAATTCTTTCGAGCATCTTGCCGGGCAGCCGTTGAGCAAGCCCCGCATCTATCTGGACCATGCCGCCACCTCGCCGCTGCGGCCCGAGGCAAAGGCGGCGATGGAGGAAGGCTTCGCGATCTGGGCCAACCCGTCGAGCCCGCACGCGGAAGGACGCAAGGCCAAGCAGGCGCTGGAGGATGCCCGCGTGCGGGTAAAGGCGGCCCTCAAGTGGGACGGCGAGGTGATCTTTACCTCGGGCGCGAGCGAGGCGCTGTGGATCGCGCTCAACCGCGCGAAAGTGGATCGGAGTATCGTGAGCGCGGTGGAGCATGATGCAGTGTTTCGTGCGGCGCCCGATGCGGAGGTTTTGCCGATCGACAATCATGGTCTGCTGCAAGGCGGAGAGCTGGATTACGATGCGCTCGAGCGATTTCTGTCTCACCAAGAGCGGGCGTTGGTATCCGTCCAACACATAAATCCCGAAGTTGGATTGAATTTTTATTGGCTCAAAGAAGACAAGTTTCAAACGATGGTGGCTGAGGTGAATGCCTTGCTGTTGGCGGATTGCAGTCAAAGCGCTGGAAAGATCGATCTACCGAAGGCTGACCTGATTGTGATCTCAGCCCATAAATTTGGCGGACCCATCGGTGCCGGAGCGCTGCTGGTAACGGATTTCTCTGCCTTGGAGCCGGTCGGGGGGCATGAGCGCGGCTATCGCCAAGGGACCGAAAATCTACCTGCAATTCTCGGCATGGCAGCGGCTCTTCAATGTGGTGGGATCGAAGAATGGTCGACCACGAGGGAGGATCGGCGTGAATTTGAAAAGGCAATTCAGCAGACTGGTCAGTTGGTTTCACCTAGCGCCTTCTGTGGAACGACCGGCATCATCGCTGTCGCCCACCCCACCCTGAGCGCCCAAGCTCAGCTCATCCGGCTCGATGCGATGGGTTTCGCAGTATCCGCAGGCAGCGCGTGTTCCTCGGGCACGCTCAAGAAAAGCCGCGTGCTCGATGCGTTCGGAGTGCCCGACGATGTCGCCGCGCGCACGATCCGGGTCAGCATGGGGTGGAATACGACCGCCGAGGAACTGGATGCTTTTGCCGAGGCTTGGCGCAGCCTCACTTAAGCCACAACCGTCACCCCGGACTTGATCCGGGGTCCCGCTTCCTCTTCTTTCATGCGAAGAAAGCCTTGCCCCGGATCAAGTCCGGGGCGACGTATCTGCTAGAGTGATGCTCGTATAATGATCTACCTCGATTACCAAGCGACCACGCCACTCGCGCCCGAGGCGCGCGAGGCCATGCTGGCATGGCTCGGCGGGCCGGAGAGCGAGAGCTTCGGCAATCCGCACAGCCCGCACCGCATGGGTCGGATGGCAGCCGCGGCGGTCGAGGTGGCGCGCGAGCAGGTCGCGAGTCTGTTTCCATCCGGTGGGCAGGTGATCTTCACCGGCAGCGCGACCGAGGCGCTCAACCTTGCGATCCGGGGCAATGCCGCCGTCCGCTCGGGCGAGCACATTGCCTTCAGCGCAATCGAGCACGCTGCGGTGATCGACACGGTCAAGGCGATCGGCAACTGGACCGAATTGCCGGTGAACGCGGACGGCCTGGTCACGCCCGATGTGGCGATGCCGCAGTATGTCGGGCTGATGTGCGTGATGGCGGTCAACAACGAAATCGGCACGATCCAGCCGATTGGAGAGTTGGCAAGCCGCGCGAAGGAGACCGGCGCACTGCTGTTGGTAGATGGGGTGCAGGCCGCTGGCCGCATGGCCTTGCCGCCGGAAGCGGATATGATCGCGGTCAGTGCGCACAAGATACATGGGCCCAAGGGCATTGGCGCACTGTGGGTGCGTGACGGGTTGAAGCTGATCCCGAATATCGAAGGCGGGAAGCAGGAGGCGGGGCTACGCTCGGGCACGTTGTCGCCCGCGCTGTGTGCCGGGTTCGGCGCGGCAGCGGCACTCGCGGTTGAGCGGATGGACCAAGATCGCGTCCACATCGAGGAGCTGTGGCAGGTCGCGCGCGAGGCATTCTCCGGGTGGACGCTCAATGGCAGCGCGGAACAGCGCTGGCACGGCAATCTCAACATCCGCCGCGATGGCTTGGACGTCGCCCGCCTGATGAGCGATTGCCGCGAGGTCATGTTCTCCGCCGGGTCGGCCTGCGCCAGCGGGTCTGGACGGACGAGCCATGTGCTGCGCGCCATCGGGCTGGACGACGCGGAAGCAAAATCCTCGATCCGGCTCGGCTGGGGGCGCTATACGACGCGCGAGGATATGCAGCGCGCTTGCTCGATCATCCTCGAAGCGGCAGACTCGCAAGGATGAAGGTCATCTTTCACAAGGCCGACGGCGAGCGCGTCGAAGCCGAGGCGCAGCCGGGCGACGTTCTGCTTCGCGTCGGGCAGGCGGCGGGCATGCCGCTGGAAGGCACGTGCGAGGGGCAGATGGCCTGCTCCACCTGCCATGTCCTTGTCGCGAAGGAATGGTTCGCGCAGCTTCCCGACGCGAGCGAGGACGAGGAGGACATGCTCGACCTCGCCTATGGCGTGCGGCCCACCAGCCGCCTTTCGTGCCAGATCGAGCTCACCGACGCGCTCGACGGGCTGGAGGTCTCCATCCCCGCCGAAGCGCGCGATATGAGCCGGGACTAGTCGGCGGTTTCGGTCGTTTTGCGCCGGCGCACCCGCTTGACCAGCAGCGAGATGCCGTAACCCACCAGGCCGATGGGCAGGAACACTGTCAGCAGCAGGATCAGCCCGCCGATCACGTTACCGGCAACCGGGCCGATAGAGCCGATGGCCTTGCGGATCGGTTCGAAGAAACCGCCGGGGCCAGCCCCTTCGCTCTGGTAGGTGACTGTAATCCGCGAATAGGCCACACGCCCGCGCATTTCCTGCAGCCAGCTGCGCGCCTGGTCGATCTCTTCATTCACCTGCGCGACGCCGCGTTCGGCCTCGACCAGTTCCTGAACGCTGCCCTTGCGGGTGCGCAGTACTTCCATCAACCGGTCGCGCAGCACTTCGCGGCTGCGCTGCCGCGCTTCGGTATCGACGATCTGCTTGGAAAGGTCTTCGCCCTCGATGCTTGACGAGATCTGGTCGCCGCCCGCGCTATCGGTTGCCGCCGCAAGTTCGCGCCCGAACTCGCGGGCGCGGTCTGCCGCCACCGACAGTTCCAGTCGACCATAGCCATAATCGTCTTCCGCCCCGTTCTGTTGCAGCGAGCGGACCTGGCAGGTGAGCGGCCCCAGCTTCACGCACATGTCGGCGTGGCGCTCCTGCAGCGGTGCGATCTCGTCGCGATCCACGCGAAAGCCGTAAGAATAGACATAAGCGATCTTGGGTGCCGCAGCGGGAATGGCAGGTGTGGAGATGCTCTCGGCATCACCGCCATCCTCGGCCATTGCCTCGTCGGCTTGCGGCGCAGGAGCCTCCATCGCAGCCTCTTCCGCCACATCGACGGTCGTCACCGCCTCGGCGGTTTCATACGTTTCGCTCTCCGAACAGGCGGCAAGGGCGAGGGTTGCAAAAGCGACAAGCGGCAAGGAGCGACGAACGAGCATGCGGGATCTCCGTCAATGGATGCCCGATTCTTGCCTCATTTTCGCCACACTTGCAAGCGGGTATGAAAGGGCCCCGCCGCATAGCTGCGACAGGGCCTTCGGTTTTATCGGCGTATCAAGGGGTTACGCGTCTTCGGGCACCTTCTCCAGCACGCGGCTGATCAGGCGATCCGAGAAGGCAGGGATGTCGTCCGGGTTGCGGCTTGTGATGAGGTTGCCGTCTTCGGCGACTTCCTCGTCGACCACGTTTGCACCTGCATTCTTCATATCGGTGCGGATCGAATTATAGCTGGTCAATGTCTTGCCTTCGACAAGGCCCGCCTCGATCAGCAGCCAGGGTGCGTGGCAGATGGCTGCGATGGGCTTGCCCGCAGCGTTGAACTCGCGGACGATTGCGACCGCACGCGGATTGGCGCGCAGCAAGTCGGGATTGATCTGCCCACCGGGGATCAGCAGGGCGTCGTAGCCTTCGCAGTTCGATAGTTCGTCGACCGTCTTGTCGACCGCGATGGTCTTGCCCCAGTCATCCTTGTCCCAAGCCTTGATTTCACCGGATTCGAGGCTGACCAGCTCAGTTTCTATTCCGGCATTTTCAAGGTTCTGCTTGGGATCGAACAGCTCGGATTGCTCGAAGCCATTGGTGGCGAGGATCATGACACGTTTGGCCATTGGTGTTTCCTTTCACTTGGATTGTGGTTTCGTGCATCAAACGGGCGGGGAAAGTATCTCGTTCCATGCTGTTGGCCGGGGCGAGCCGATGATAGGGCGAGGCGATGTCTTCCGCTGAAAATGGTTCGAAAGAGCCCGATTCTCCGTCCGCTATCGTCGATGCGCCGTTCGACACCGCGCTGTCCGAGCGGTATCTCGTCTATGCGCTCTCCACGATCACTGCGCGTTCGCTGCCCGATCTGCGCGACGGGCTGAAGCCGGTCCACCGCCGCCTGCTGTGGGGGATGCGGGGCCTGCGCCTCTCGCCCGACAGCGCGTTCAAGAAATCGAGCCGTGTAGTTGGCGATGTGATGGGCAAGTACCACCCGCACGGCGATGCGGCGCTGTATGATGCGATGGTCCGCCTCGCTCAGCCCTTCGCGCTACGGTATCCGCTGGTGGAGGGGCAGGGGAACTTCGGCAATATCGACGGCGATAACGCCGCCGCCGCCCGCTATACCGAAGCGCGGTTGACCAAGACCGCGATGGCCCTGATGGCGGGGCTCGACGAAGGCACCGTCGATTTCGTGCCAACCTACAATAACGAGGAGGAAGAGCCGCTCGTCTTCCCCGGCCTGTTCCCCAACTTGCTCGCAAATGGCGCCAGCGGGATCGCGGTGGGCATGGCGACCAACATCCCGTCGCATAATGTGGACGAGGTGATCGCGGCGACGCTGGAGCTGATCGAGAACCCCTCCGTCGAGCACGCAGAGCTGATGCAGCTGATGCAGGGCCCGGACCTCGCCACCGGGGGCCTGATCGTGGACAGCGCGGAGACGATCTCTGCCGCCTACGAGACCGGGCGCGGAAGCTTCCGCATCCGTGCGCGTTTCCACGCGGCAGAAGCGGCGAACGAAGAGGATCGCGAGGCGGGGATAGAGCGGCTGGGCGGCGGGCAGTGGCAGCTCGTCATCAGCGAAATCCCCTACCAGGTGCCCAAGGGCAAGCTGATCGAGCAGATCGCGCAGGTCATCTCGGACAAGAAGGTGCCCATCCTTGAAGACGTGCGCGACGAGAGCGACGAGCAGATTCGCATCGTACTGGTTCCCCGCAGCCGCAACGTCGACCCCGAATTGCTGAAAGAGTCGCTCTACCGCCTGACCGACCTGGAAACGCGCTTCGGGCTCAACATGAACGTGCTGGATGCAACCCGCACACCGATGGTGATGGGCCTGAAGGAGCTGTTGCAGCACTGGATCGCGAGCCAGATCGACGTCCTGCAGCGGCGCACCCGCCATCGGCTAGCCAAGATCGCGGATCGGCTGGAACTGCTCGAAGGCTATATCATCGCCTTCCTCAATCTCGACCGGGTGATCGAGATCATCCGTACCGAGGACGAGCCCAAGCCGGTGATGATGGCCGAATTCGGCCTGACCGACCGGCAGACCGAAGCGATCCTCAACATGCGGCTGCGATCCTTGCGCAAGCTGGAGGAAATGCAGCTGCGGCAGGAAAAGGACGAACTGCTGAAAGAGCAGGACGAGCTGAACAAGCTGCTCGACTCTCCGGCCCGCCAGCGCACCCGGCTGAAGCGCGATCTCAATGCCCTGCGCAAGGAATACGGCAAGGATACCGCGCTGGGCGCACGGCGCACACTGATTGCCGAGGCGGCGCCCACGGTCGAGTTCAGCATGGACGCGATGATCGAGAAGGAGCCAATCACGGTCATCCTGTCGACTCGTGGCTGGATCCGTGCGGCAAAGGGCCACGCCGATCTCGCGCAGGAATACAAGTTCAAGGAAGGCGACGAGCTGGCCTTCGTGTTCCACGCGCAGACGACCGACAAGCTGCTGCTGGCGACCGACGACGGGCGCTTCTTCACGCTGGGCGCAGATAAGCTGCCCGGTGCGCGTGGCTTCGGCGAGCCGGTGCGCACGGTGCTCGATATCGACAATGCGGCGCAGATCGTCGCCGCATGGCCGCACAAGGCAGGCGAGCGGCTGCTGCTGGCGAGCACGCCGGGCAAGGGCTTCGTCATCAAGTCGGACGATCTGCTGGCCGAAACGCGTAAGGGCAGGGCGGTGATGAACCTGAAGGGTGACGCGAAGCTCGCGAAGGTGGCGCATATCGGCGAGGGGCACGATCATGTCGCCGTGGTGGGCGACAACCGCAAGCTGGTGGTCTTCAACCTCGAGGAAATGCCCGAGATGCAGCGCGGGCAGGGCGTCCAGCTCCAGCGTTACAAGGATGGCGGGATGGCCGATGTCACCACCTTCCGGCTGGAAGACGGCCTCAGCTGGCAGATGGGCGGTTCGGGCGAACGGACGCGGACCGAGCCCGAGATGTGGCAGTGGAAGGTCGCCCGCGGCGGCGCGGGCCGGATGCCGCCCAACGGATTCCCGCGCGACAATCGTTTTTGATCCAAGCTAACCTCCCACCCGGCTACCATATCCTGGGTGTACCCTTGGTGGCCGGGCGGGGAGGTGGGGCGGGAGGTCTGACCTTGCGCAAAGCGCAAAAAAAGGCGGGCCGCACACCTTCCGGCATACGACCCGCCCCTTGCGACCCTCAAAAGTGGTGGCTCCGAGGGAAACTTGTTTGCTAGCGCTTACTCAGCGTCGCCAGCTTCCGTGGTGGCGCCGGCATTGGCGCTAAGTGCAGCCAGAAGATCGGCCTTGTTGATCAGGACGATCAGTGCGCCCTCATCGTTCACCGCGAACTGGTCACGGCCGAAGGTGGCCGGCTTGTCATCGATCTTCACCAGCACGGTATCTGCTTCGACCGAAGTAACCGTTCCGACTTCGAGCCCGTCGGCGCTCAGAAGCATGGCGTCAGCAACGAGCGCGGCGTTCACCTTCGCTGCCAGCTCCGCTTCCTGCTTACGCGCATAGTTGTCGATCTGCTCCTTGGTCACCGAAACCTTCGGGCCATTTTCGCCTGCAGCGAAAGAACCTTCGCCCATCGGAATGCTGTAATCGCCGGTGTTGATGACAACGACGCCATCTTCCATGGAGTCGATCGTCCCAACGACTTCGCCTTCCGGGCCGTAGACGGTCGCGCCGACGCTCGGGCCGACCTGGGCCTGTGCGGCAGTCGCCAGCGTCAGTGCGGCGGCGGTGGCAAGCATGGTCTTGAACTTCATAATTCTCTCCTTTGTTGGCCACGGACTGCCCACGTTTCGGGAGGCAATCTGCGAGTAGGGGGTTCACCCCTGAAAACGGTCGGTCCCGCCAAATGGTCCCGCAAACAGCGGGCGCAAGAGCCCAATACGGTCTCATACGGGGTCGGTCGGTATGAAAATGCGGCAAAATGATGTCAACCGCCAGAGCGGCGCACAATCATTCTCCGTCCTGTTCCGATGCACTACAATTAGAATGTTGCGCATGAAGGCAAGCTTAAGACTTTGTTCGGGTAGACAATTCTTCCTGCAAAATTTCTTCCACACGGTTTCGACCGGGAAAATTCTCTGCGATCCAGCGCGTTTCCACTGTCCGCAATAGCTTCGATACATCCGGCCCGGAAATCCCGTGTTCGACGATTTCCCCACCCTTGAGGGGGAGTTCGGGCACTTCCCATTCCACCAGATCGCGCGGGTCTTCGCCTGCGAGAGCCAGCCGCCCGATCGCGCACTCGCTGCCTTCCCGATAGGCGAGGGCCCTGGCCGCCGTGCCATCTTCCGGCTGACGCCGTGCCAGGCAGGTCAGCAGGTCGCGGTGCTTGCGCGAGAGGCGCAGGCGCGCGGCCACGCTTTCGCCAATGGTCTCCACCGGCGGGAGCAAAGCTGCAAGGCGGGTGATCGGATCGCCTGCAATCCCGTAACTGCGCTCTGCCGCAACGAGGCGCTCGAGCGCGGCAATCTGGGCGGTCCCCGTTTCGGGCAGGATGACCGGCAGCACGCCTCGCGTTCTCATCCGGGCGATGGTCGGGGCAGGGTCGGGCAAGGCAAGGATCGCCAGCAGCTCCATCGCCACCCGTTCGCGGCTGAGGCCCTTCATCATCGGCGCCAGCTGCGCACACGCATCCTCCGCCGCTTCGTCCAGCGCCGCGCCGAAGCGGGCCTGGAAGCGATAATAGCGCAGGATGCGCAAGTGATCTTCGCGAATGCGCTGGTGCGGATCGCCGATGAAGCGGACGCGTCGCGCAGCCAGATCTTCCAGCCCGCCGAAATAATCGAGGATTTCCAGCGTGTGCGGGGCGGCATAGAGCGCATTTATCGTGAAATCGCGCCGCGCCGCATCGTCGCGCCATTCGCTCGCGAAGGCGACAGTCGCCCGCCTGCCGTCGGTCGACACGTCGTGGCGCAGCGTAGTGACTTCGACCGGGCTCTCGTCCAGCAATGCGGTGATTGTGCCATGGTCGATCCCGGTCGGCACGGTCCTGATGCTGGCCGCCTTGCACCTCTCGATCACGTCTTCGGGCAGCAGCGGCGTGGCCGCGTCGATGTCTTTCACCGGCAGGCCCAGCAGCGTGTCGCGAACTGCACCGCCGACCCAGCGGACATTCTCCGCTCCCAGCGCGTCGACCAGCGCGGCGAGATCGCTGCGCTGCGTCCAGTCGGTGTCAGGCAACCGCTCAGCCACCGAAACTCTCGGTGATTTCCAGCCGCCGGGACAGGTTGAAGATGATCGCCGCAGTCACGCCCCAGATGCGATACCCCTCGTAATGCATCTCGTAATAGCGGCGCTCGGCACCTTTCCACATTGCGCGATGCTCGGTGTAGTTGGACCGGTCGAACAGGATCGACAGCGGCACTTCGAACCAGCTTTCCACCTCGCCCGGATTGGGCACCAGCGGCAGGTCGGGCGGAATCACGCCCAGCACCGGCGTCACATCGAACCCGGTGCCGGTGTGGTAGCGATCCGTCGCGCCGATCACGCGGACGTGCGCGGAATCGAGCGCCAGCTCCTCTTCCGCCTCGCGCAACGCAGCCTCCACCGCATCCTCACCGGGATCGAGCTTGCCGCCAGGGAAAGCGACCTGTCCCGGATGGCTGCGCAGGGCATGCGGGCGTTTGGTCAGGATCGCGCCCGGCTCGGGTCTGTCCGTCACAGGGATCAGAACTGCCGCCGGACGCGGATCGCGATCGGCGAACTCGCGGTCGGTCAGCAGGCCGGGCAGTTCGACGCCGTGGCCTTCGTCGAATATCGTCTGGAGCCGGGTAACAAGCTCGCTCACGGCTTCAGCCGGAAGGTCTCGCCCATGCTGGAAACCGTCCATCCGTCATCGAGTGACAGCGCATGCTCGGCAAGCTGCTGGTAAGTGCTGCGGTTGAGCCGTGCTTCGAGCCCGCGCCGCACGCCGAGATAGAGCGCGGGCGTTTCGTCATCGCCGCGCGCGAAGATCGGATTGTCCGGCCCGGCCACCACCAGTTCGTCGGTGTTCAGCCGGAAGACGAGCACGGGGCCGCCCTTTTCCTGCCGCACGGTCATGTCGGTGGCGATGAAGGGCGCATCCTCCACCTCGATGGAGAGCATCTCGAACGGGGAAAGCAGGTAGTGCCGCCCTTCCTCGTCGCGGACCAGCAGACCCGAGAATGCCCGCACCATCGCTTCGCGCGTGATCGGCGAGCCGTCATGAAACCATGTGCCATCCGCCGCGATCCGCATGCCCGATTCGCCCATCTTGGTAGGCGCCCATCCCTCGACCGGCGGTAGCTTGCGCGCGGCAACCTGCTCGGCGATTTGCGCCAGCGTCAGGCCGGCGAGGTGCGGGGGTGGTTCGTAGGGCATTGCCGATGCTGTGGCAGAAGCGCAGGGGGCGCGCAATCGCGCGTAGTCAGCTCCTCCACGGCCCCAGCATGCCGCGCGTGGGCAGTACGGAAGGGTTCGTGCAGCGTACCAGCAGCCGGTGCCGCTCTACCGGGCCGGGCGTATCCCACCCGGCGGTCGGCGCGGCGACGAAACCCCACTTGTCGTAATAGTCCGGGTCGCCGATCAGGACCTGCGGCAAGGCGGGCGCATCGGGCGTTGCAAGACCGTCCACCGCGCCCAGCGCCGCCGCCATCAGCGCTCTGCCATACCCCTCGTTCTGGCGAGCCGGGGCGACTGCGACCGGGCCAACCATTAGTAGCGGATATTGCTTGCCATCCTCGTCGGTGAGCGAGACCGGCCAGAGCTCGATCGTGCCGGCGAGAAATTCCTCATCGTCCAGTGCGGCGAAGCTGAGCGCGTCCAGCCGCTGCAGCCCCTCGCGGATGCGATAGGCGGTGCGGCTCGTCCGATCCGGCCCGAAAGCAGAATCGAGCAGGGCGTCGTGCAGCGCGGTCGGGACCGCATCGAGAGGAACGATGGTCGGCATGATCTACCAAAATGAATGCGGCGCGCCGGGTAGAGGTTCATGCGCGTACTGTCGACACGAATTGGCGCCGGCCTATTCGGCGGGGGTCAGCTGGCGCAATCGCCCTCCGTCACCATCTTCGAGGATGTAGAGCGCGCCTTCGGGCCCTTCGATTACGGCGCGGATGCGTGCGCCCATGTCGTAACGGGCGGCCTCCGTCGCCTTTTCGCCTTCGATCTGCACGCGGATGACCGATTGCGTGGCGAGGCCCGAGATGATCGCTTCGCCGCGCCAATCGCCGAACATGCGGCCCGAATAGAATATCAGGTTGCCCGGCGCGATCACAGGCGTCCACGAGATTGCCGGCTGCGAAAATCCGTCGTCTGCCCTGTGGTTGGGAATGGGCGACCCGTTGTAGTTCTGCCCGTTCGAACGTTCGGGCCAGCCGTAGTTGGCACCGCGTGCCACCAGGTTAAGCTCGTCGCCGCCCGCAGGCCCGTGCTCGAGATCCCAGAGGCGGCCGTCCTCGTCGAAGGCGAGGCCCAGCATGTTGCGGTGCCCGTAGGACCAGATCTGGTCGCTGGGCGAACCCCTGCTGGCGAACGGATTGCCGGCGGCGGGCGTGCCGTCGAGATTGAGGCGAACCACCGTGCCCAGCGTGTTCGCAATGTCCTGTGCGGGCGTTTTCTTCTGCCGGTCGCCGCTGGAGATCCAGAGATATTGCTCGTCGGGACTGATCGCGATCCGGTGCGAGTAATGGCCCTGGCCGGTGACCTTCGGTGTCTGCCGCCAGATCACGTCGAGATCGCGAATCGCGCAGGTCTCGGCTTCTTCGCAGACCAGCTGCCCGCGACCGACCGCCGCGCCGCGCGTGCCGTTGTCGCCTGCCTCGGCCCAGCTGAGATAGATCGTGCGCGTGCCGATGGTGTCGCTCGACTCGCTGGGCAGGAAAGCGATGTCGCCCAATCCGCCCTGGCCGCCATAGTCGACCGGCGGCGCGCCGGTAATGTCCCATTGTTCGCCGCTGGCGGTGTCGAACGCCTTGATCGTCCCGCCCTTTTCGGTGATCTCGAGGATCGGCGTGCCCGGGATGAAGGCGCCCGCCCAGGGTTCGTCGAAAGTGGCCAGGTTGCGCACCGCGAACGGCCCGACAATCTCGTCCGCGCCATTGGCTACGGCAGTGGCGCTCGGCGTGTTCTCCCCGGTCGAAGCGCTGCCGCAGCTTGAAGCGGCAAAAGCGACGCTGATAGACAGCGCGGCGGACATCAGGCGGTTCTTGGTCATGCTGGCAGCTCTTCCCTTTCCCGAATTCGCGGACCAGTGCCCGCCCGGTGCGCTGATCGTCGGCGTGGACGAGGCAGGGCGGGGCCCGCTGGCTGGCCCGGTTGTGGCCTCGGCGGTCGTTCTGTGCAAGCCGCAGCCGGAAGGGCTCGACGATTCCAAGAAGCTGACCGCGAAAAGGCGTTCCGTGCTGGACGAGGCGGTGCGGGCGCATTGCGCGTGGAGCGTGGCGGTGGTCGAGCCCGAGGAGATCGACAGGCTCAACATCTTCGGCGCGACCATGCTGGCGATGACGCAGGCGGTCGCGCGGCTGGCGCACGCTTTGGGGCGGGTGCCCGACATCGTGCTGATCGATGGTAACATGACGCCCCAGGGGCGTTGCGATGGCTGGTGCTGGCCCGCCCGGGCGATCGTTGGCGGGGACGCGATAGAGCCCGCCATCTCCGCCGCCAGCATCGTCGCGAAAGAATGGCGCGACCGGCTGATGATCGAAGCCGCGCGGGAACACCCGCATTTTGGGTGGGACCGCAACAAGGGCTACGGGACGCAAGAGCACCTCGCCGCACTGAGGCAGCATGGGCCCTGCGGGCTGCATCGCCGCAGCTTCGCGCCTGTTGCCCAGAGTGAAATGTTCGCATGACCCGCGGCGAGGCGCGTGGCCCCTTTGCCCCCGCGATCCGCATGCTAGAGGGGCTTGCATGACCGCTTCGATGATCCTTGTCGCCGTCGGCCTGCTGGCGCTCGCCGTGGGCGGCGAACTGCTGGTGCGCGGGGCGGTGGGCCTAGCCCGCCGGATGGGCGTATCGACCATGTTCACCGGTATCGTGATCGTCGGCGCGGCGACTTCCATGCCCGAAATGGTGGCCAGCGTGCAGGCGGTTCGCGCAGGCACGCCGGAGATCGCGTGGGGCAATATCGTCGGCTCCAACATCGCCAATTCGCTGCTGATCCTGGGCGGAGCCGCGCTCATCATGCCGATCGTGCTGGAAGGGCGCGGGCGGCGCGACAGCGTGGTCGCACTGCTCGCCACCATCGGCCTCTCGGCGATTGCGTATCTCGGATATGCCGACCAGTGGATCGGGGCGGGGCTGCTCGCAGCCCTCGTGATCTATATCATCTGGCGGTACAACCATCCCCCGGCGCAGGGGGAGGACGACACGACCACGCCGATCCCCAACCTGTTCGCATCGATCATCCTGTTCGTCATCGGCGTGCTTGCGCTGATCCTGGGCGGCCGCTGGCTGGTCAACGGCGCGATCGAGATTTCGACCGAGCTGGGCGTGAGCGAGACGGTGATCGGGCTGACCGTGGTTGCAGTGGGCACATCGCTGCCCGAGCTGGCCGCATCCGTCGCCGCCGCGATCCGCGGGCATGCCGGGATCGCGCTGGGCAATGTGCTGGGGTCCAACATTTACAACCTGCTGCTGATCGGCGGGGTGACGATGGCGATTTCGGGTCGGTCGATCCCGCCCGAACTGCTGTTCCCGGCATGGCCAGTGTGTGTCGCGGCCGCCATCCTGCTGGTGCTGGTGTGCTGGGGCATGAAAAAATTCGGCCGCTTTCCGGCACTGCTTTTACTGCTGGCATTTGCCGCGAACACCGCGCTGGCCTTCCGCTGAAGCGCTTTCGATTCCAGCAATTTACCCCAACGTAACCCTACCCGTTTACCATTAATCACTTGACGCGGACTCGCTGAGGACTCATCGAGTCCCCCTGTGGATAAGTAGGGCTGAGGGGGCCACGAACAGCATGTCGGTGGAAACGACCGCAAGACCGCGGGTGGGGACTCGCGCGCGCACCAATCCGATGGCGAAACCCGCGCCGTGCATCTTGCCGCTGGGTCAGATCCTTGATGGCGATTGCGTCGAGCGGCTCCGTGAGCTGCCCGACAACAGCATCGACCTCGTCTTTGCCGATCCGCCCTACAACCTGCAGCTGGGCGGCGACCTCAACCGGCCCGACGGAAGCCATGTCGATGCCGTGACCGATCACTGGGACCAGTTCGACAGCTTTACGGTTTATGACGATTTCTCAAAGGCTTGGCTGGCAGAGTGCAGGCGCGTTCTTAAGCCCGATGGCGCGCTGTGGGTGATCGGCAGCTACCACAATATCTATCGCCTCGGCGCGACCTTGCAGGACCTGGGCTTCTGGATCCTCAACGACATCGTGTGGCGCAAGACCAACCCGATGCCGAACTTCCGCGGCACCCGCTTCACCAATGCGCACGAGACACTGATCTGGGCGAGCCATGGCGAGAAGGCGAAATATCACTTTAACTATCGCGCGATGAAGACGCTCAACGACGAGCTCCAGATGCGCAGCGACTGGACCTTCCCGATCTGCGCCGGTGGCGAGCGGCTGAAGGACGATCACGGCCACAAGGCGCACCCGACGCAGAAGCCCGAGGCGCTGCTCTACCGTGTGCTGCTCGCCACGACCGAGAAGGGCGACGTCGTGCTCGACCCGTTCTTCGGCACCGGCACCACCGGCGCGATCGCCAAGCGGCTGGGCCGGCAATGGATCGGGTGCGAGCGTGAGGAGGCCTATCGCAAGGTGGCCCATGCGCGGATCGAGAAGGAACTGCCGCTCGACGAAAGCGCGCTGACCACCATGCAGAGCAAACGTAGCGCGCCGCGCGTCGCCTTCGGCACGCTGGTGGAGGCAGGCTTCGTCAAGCCGGGCACACAGGTGTTCGACAAGGCGCGCCGCTGGACCGCGACCGTGCGCGCCGATGGCTCGCTTGTATATGAAAAGATGACGGGCTCGATCCACCAGGTCGGCAAGGACCTGCAGGGTGCGCCCAGCTGCAATGGCTGGACCTTCTGGCACTTCGAGGACGAGGGGCTGGTGAAGCCGCTCGACGCCGCGCGGCAGCTGTATTTGCTGGCGGTGGAGGATTGATCTCTCCGTCACCCCGGACTTGATCCGGGGTCGGGCTTTTGTTCGTGTGGTATCCTGCCACTTCGTGTGAAATGGAGGACAAGGATGGCGGACGCGATCGACAGCGATACGGACCAACCGATCCATTACTTCGAGGCGTTTCGGCGCGCGAAGCGTAACGTCCTATTCTGGGCGCTGGTCACCTTCATGCTTCCCCTGATGCAGCCGATCGACGACAAAGATCGGGTCGAGGTCTCTACCCTCGGCGGCGAATTTGACTTGTGGTTCCTCATTCTGATGAGCTTACTGATCCTTGTTTTTATGGCGATCAGCTTTCGTCAGGCTGCGGCAGGCGTCACTAGGCGCAATGCCAAGGTGGGCGTCGATGCGCGTCCCGAGCCGCTCCCGGACTTGAACGCCGAAGTGCGGAAGCGAGTCGACGAGATCTTCGCACGCACGCACGCCGCCGAAGAGGCGCTGAACGATGAGCGAGAGGCAGCAAAGCAGGAAATGAGCATTGAGCGCGCCACGGCTCAAAGCGACGCTCAGCATGTTAGGGATCATGCCATGGCTAAGGCCAGATTTTTCGATCAACAGATCGAGGCAATCCCCGCCATTCAGACATGGCCCGGCATCAACCGCATCGATCAAGAATGGATCGAAATCCACGACCTAGCAGAACATGGCAATGTCGATGCAGCGAGCCTCGAGAAACTGCGCAAGAACCTTGAGAAGCGACTAACCGATACGTTCGTAAACAATACGCGCCAACTCAATGATTTTCAGGATTTCCTGAAGCAGACGGCTCTGGAGATCGCGAGCGAGTCATCCATCCCAGCGCCTCAAGCGTCAACAGCTACCAGCCATCCACCAGAAGCACCCACCCTGTCCAAGGTTCACATCATGAACAAGGATGTGGTTGTCGCGCTGGATACTTTCTCCAGCGAATTTTCAGAAATGCGCGAGTTTAGTAAGAAACTGTATCGTAGCGACAAGCGTTATTTCGATTATTTCGAGGTCGGTCTGACTTGGACGGCAATTATAATTGCGGGTTCAACCGCGATATTTTTCTTGCTGGGAGCCGCCAACTTGACTGGACTGACTTAGGGCGAGCTGTAGCTGAGGCGATGGTAAGGAGAGTGGTGCTCTGTCCTACTTCGTGCGAGCAAACTACAACGCTTGCGATGCTCAGTACCTCCCCTCCCGCAGTAGATTTATTCATCCCTCACGCCCCCTACTTTTCCCCCTTAAGACACTGTGTCAGGTGTGTCAGGGCGCGGGCAATCGGGCTAGGTGAGGGCGCATGAGCGATAGCATCTACATCCGCCCCATCGGCTTTGCGCCGGGTCCGCAGAGCGAAGAGGGCGATGCCATCCGCCTTGCCGGGGGCCTCGTCTATGCCAGCCGCTTTGCGGTGATCCTGCGCAGGGATGGCCGTGTGGTGGAACGCTGGCGGGCCTCGCCAGACACCATCGCGCAGGTGCTTGGGCAGCTGCCGGACAGCGTGGCGGCGGAGGCGGAGGTGCAGTGGGGTAATCTGCGCAAGGCGCATCCGCCGCTGGAGCTGGACGCGCGCACCATCCGGCTCGACCAGCCGCAGGTCATGGGCATCCTCAACGTCACGCCCGACAGCTTCTCCGACGGGGGCAAGCACGTGGGCGATCCCGCAGGTGCGCGCGACGCCATCGCGGCAATGGTCGAGGCAGGCGCGGCGATCATCGATATCGGCGGCGAAAGCACGCGCCCCAATGCAGAGACCGTGTGGGAAGAAGAGGAAATCCGCCGCGTCCTCCCCGCCGTGGAAGCCGCCGCGAGCATGGGGGCCGCGGTAAGCATCGACACGCGCCGCGCGGGCACGATGGAGGCGGCGCTGCAGGCGGGCGCGGGCCTCGTCAACGATGTCTCGGCCCTGCAATACGATCCGCGGTCGGCCGAACTGGTCGCGAAGACCGGGTGCCCGGTAGTGCTGATGCACGCGCCGGGCAAGGGCAACGACCTGCATGAAGGCGGGACTTACGAGAGCGTGATGTTCGACGTGTTCGATGCGCTTCGCGAACGCCGAGATGCGGCGATCGAAGCTGGCATCACGCGCGAGAAGATCCTGATCGATCCCGGCCTCGGCTTCGGCAAGTCGCTGGGTGACAACCTTGCGCTCATCAATGCGCTGCCGCTGTTCCATGCGCTGGGCCACCCGATCCTGTTCGGAGCGAGCCGCAAGCGGATGATCGGCGCGCTGAGCAGGGGAGCGGCGGCGGATGCGCGGCTGGGCGGGAGCATTTCGCTGGCGGTCGCGGCGATGGATGCGGGCGCGCAGCTGCTGCGCGTGCACGACGTGCCCGAAACTGTGCAGACGCGCGACGTGTGGCGCGGCCTGCGCGATGCGGCGCTGACCGATTTCGCGGATATGCCAGGAGGATGACAGGCATTGTCATCCACTCACCCCCAATATTCGGCTAATAATTCCGAGACTTAATCGGAAAGGTGAAAACATGCGAAACTTGGCGCGCGCATTGCGCATCGCGGGTGTTGTGGCACTGGGCCTGTCGGCAGGCGGCGCGATGGCGCAGGAGCCTATGTACGAGAGGATCGGCAACTGGACCGTCGTCCAGGGGCCGGAATTCTGCACCGCACCGGGCGGTGAGCCAACGGCATTCCCTGACGGAACGATGCCGCCGTGGAGTGCGGTTTCGCTCTACATGGCCGATCCACTCTCGATGGAGGTCCGCTATTCGGGCGATATTGCCGCCGATGCCCCGCTTGGAATGCAGGAGGCGCAGGTCCTGCTGATGACGGCAGAAGGCAAGACGGACTATTTCCTGCCCAAGCTGATCGTTGCGGAACAGCCAGGAGGGGGGCGTCAGGCCACGGCAATTCTCGATGGGGAAGTGCTGGAAGCGCTGAAGCGTTACGACTATTTCCTGCTGCGCGCGGGCACTCAGATGCTGCCGCTTGCGCTGACCCCGCACC
Organism: Alteriqipengyuania sp.; assembly: GCF_964222115.1. Lineage (NCBI taxonomy): Bacteria > Pseudomonadati > Pseudomonadota > Alphaproteobacteria > Sphingomonadales > Erythrobacteraceae > Alteriqipengyuania > Alteriqipengyuania sp. Next base: position 54,869 of record NZ_CAXQBM010000072.1, on the reverse strand, counting down.
GAGACGATCTGCTGGATGCGATGCAGCGCTGTGTCGAGCGACTTTGACCGGAGGTAGTGTCTAAAGCGTGTAGCCGCCGTCGCTGGTCAGCACGGTGCCGGTGACGTTGGCAGAGGCGTCCGACAGCAGGTAGCCGATATCGCGCGCCAGCTCGTCCGCCGTGGCGAACTGGCCGCGCGGGGTGGTGCTGCCCATCTGGGCGATCACGGCTTCGCGGCCATGCTGTGCGAACTGGGCCTGGAGTTCGGGCGAGTTCCAGATCGCGGTGTCGACACCACCCGGCGCGATGGCGTTGACGCGGATCTTGTGTTCGGCGTTCTCCGCCGCCGCTATCCGCGCCATGTGCGCAACTGCGGCCTTCGAGACGCCGTATGCGCCGATGCCGGGGACGGGCTTGATCCCGGTGACCGAGGCGGTGATGACCGCACTGCCGCGCCCGTTGGTACGCATCGCGCGCAGCGCCGTGGAGAGAGTGAGGAAGGCGCCGTCGAGGTTGATCGCCATCACGCGGCGCCACTCGGCAAAGTCGAGCTCGGCGATTTGTCCGCCGGTACCGATGCCGGCGTTGACGACCGCGTGGTCGAGTCGGTCGAGCTTGGAACCGAGCGACTGCCAGAACGCTTCGTCGGCCACGTCGGCTGCGTGCGTTTCGACATCGCAGGAGAGGCCCAGCTTGGTGAGGCCATCGCCATCCAGATCGACCAGCACGAGCTTGCCGATACCCTGCCGGTCGAGCCAGCGTGCGCAGGCCGCTCCGATGCCGGAAGCGGCTCCGGTGATCAGGGCGGTGCGGTTTGTGAAATCGTATCCCTCGGTCATGGCCGAGTGGCTTAGCGGGTTATGCCGCGTTGTCGATCCCGAGATCGCTCAGCTTGCGATAGAGCGTCGAGCGCCCGATGCCGAGCCGGCGCGCAACTTCGGTCATCCGGCCGCGATAATGGCCGATGGCAAGGCGGATCACGTCCGCCTCGATCTCTTCGAGCGGGCGCAGGTTGCCGTCTTCGGTGTACAGCATCACGCCAACTGCTTCCTGCACATGGTGGCCACTTTCCGCCTGTTCGCCGATCAGTTCGGAGAGTTGCGGGAAGTCGCTCGCGGTGAGCATTTCAGCCTCGCAGAACACAGCGGCGCGGAACAGCACCGCCTGCAGTTGGCGGACATTGCCCGGCCAGTCGAAGGCGCACAACAGGTTGAGCGCACTGTCTGCCAGACTGAGATGGCGCAGGCCTGGCTGGTCGCCGATGCGGGCGAGGAAATGACGGGCAAGGGCAGGGATGTCGCCCGGGCGTTCGCGCAGCGGCGGCAATGTGATGCGTGTCGCGGAGATCGCGGCGAGCAGGTCCTGGTCGAACTGGCCTTTTGCGGCGAGTTCGGACAGCGGCCTGTTACTGGCAGACAGCAGGCGCGTGTCGATGCGGTAGCCGTGCTTGGCGCCGACAGGCCGCACAATGCCTTCGTTCAGCGTTGCGGCCAGACGCGTTTGCTGGTCGGTGGAGAGGCGATCGATCTCGTCGAGCACCAGCGTGCCGGTGTCGCAATGCTGGATCGCACCCATCTGGCTCTCGAAGGCGCCCGCGAAGGCGCCTTTCTCGTGCCCGAACAGCGCGGATTCGATCGAATTGACCGGCACGCCCGCCACGTTGACGAGGCGGAACGGTGCGCGGCTGCGGGGGCTGGTCGCGTGGATCGCGCGCAGCAGCATTTCCTTGCCGGTGCCGCTCTCGCCTTCGATCAGCACGTGGCTGTGCGCACGGGCGGCCTTGGCAGCACGGGCCAGCGCGATACGGAAAGCGGGATCGGTGCCGATCATCGCGTCGAAATCGAGCACTGCCGGCATCTTCTCGGTCAGCGGCTGCAACTCGTTGCGCGGTGCCTCGACCCGGGTTGCGGCCCGCAGCGCGCGCATCAGACGCTCGGGCGCGACGGGCTTGATGAGATAATCGGTGGCACCGGCGCGCATGGCCTCCACTGCAAGCAGTGGGCTGGCACTGGTGGTCAGCATCAGGATCGGCAGGGCGGGGCGGCGCTGCTTGAGTTCCGCGATCAGGTCGCACGCGGCATCGCCGGGCACCCACTGGTCAAGGATGATGGCAGACAATTGCATGCCCTGCCGCGTGCCGAGCGTGGCAATCGCGGTTTCGGCGTCGTTGACGACGACCGTGCGCCAGCCTTCGCGCGCAGCCAGAGCGGTGACGAGACGGCTTTGCGCCGGTTCGTCATCGATCAGCATCAGCAGTCGTTCTTCTTGATCGGCCATGGTCCCCCGTAAACCGTCCCATTGCGGTGCAGACCGATGCTCTATCCGAAGGCGGTAAAGACCAGATTAAGGCTGATATGAGCCGCGATGGCGGGGGAGGCACGCCAGCAATCTCTTGAGAATGGCAGGAGGCGGCGATAGACCGCTTGGCCAATAGCACCCAATACCGGAGAATCTGTTCGTCATGGCCGCACCGCAAGACGCCGTCAGCAAAGACATGGAAAAGGCGCGCAGCACCTATGATCGCTTCATGGGCAGCCTGAAAATCTTCATCCCGATCATCCTGCTGATTGCTTTTTTCGTCGTCATCCTGATTGCGCCCTGATCCTATGAAGATCGCGGTTCTCAAGGAGCGGGCGGCAGGTGAGACGCGCGTCGCGCTGACTCCGGAAACCGCGAAGAAATTCATCGCGCTCGGCGCGGACGTGGCGGTCGAGAAGGGCGCGGGCGAAACCGCTTCCATTTCTGACGCGGCCTATGCCGAAGCCGGGGCAACCGTCGGCACTGCCGCGCAGGTGGTGAAGGATGCCGGCATCGTGCTCGGCATCCAGGCGCCCGATGTGGCCGCGCTGAAGGGCGCCAGGCCCGACGCCAAGGTCGCCGCGCTGTTCGATCCGTTCAAGAACGGCGCGCTGGTGGATGCCTACGCCAAGGCCGGGTTCGAAGCGCTGAGCATGGAGTTCATGCCGCGGATCACCCGCGCGCAGAGCATGGACGTGCTCTCCAGCCAGTCCAACCTCGCAGGCTACAAGGCCGTGATGGCGGCGGCGAACCAGTATGGCCGCGCGTTTCCGATGATGATGACTGCGGCAGGCACGGTGCAGGCCGCGCGTGTGTTCGTGATGGGTGTGGGCGTTGCCGGCCTCCAGGCGATTGCCACGGCCAAGCGTCTGGGCGCGCAGGTTTCTGCCACTGACGTCCGCTCCGCCACGCGTGAGCAGATCGAATCGCTCGGCGCGAAGGCGATCTTCGTGGCCGAGGGCGGGATCGAGGGCGAGGGAAGCGGCGGCTACGCCAGCGAGATGAGCGACGAATACAAGGCCGCGCAGGCCAAGCTCGTCTCAGAACATATCGCCAAGCAGGATATCGTCATCACCACCGCGTTGATTCCGGGCCGCCCCGCGCCGCGCCTCATCAGCGACGACCAGATCGCCAGCATGAAGCCGGGCAGCGTGATTTACGACATTGCTGTGCCGCAAGGGGGCAATGTCGAAGGAGCAGTGGCGGACGAACTGGTTAACCGCCATGGTGTCATCATCATGGGTTACGCCAACACGCCCGCGCATCTGGCGCCGGATGCGAGTGCTCTGTTTGCGCGCAACCTGTACAATTTCCTTTCCGCCTTTTGGGACGGGGAGGCTGGAGAGCCGGTCCTCGACGAGGAAATCGGCGATGCAGTGCGGCTGACGAAGGGCGGCGAAGTCGTGAATCAGCGGCTGAAGGAAGGGTAAGGTCCGATGGGGGTTCTTAATCAGACGCAGACCACGCCGCAGGGCTTCGTGGACAACCACGGGCACGCGCTGGTGGAAGGCGAAGAGGTCTACTTCGCGTTCAAGACGATTCGCGACTGGATTGCCTTCACCGACTGGCGGATCATTTACATCGACGTGCAGGGCCTGCTCGGCACGAAAAAAGAATACCTGACCATTCCGTATCGCTCGATCACCGCGTTCTCGATTACCAGCGCAAGCACGATCGACCTCGATGCGGAGATCGCGGTGTTCCTGTCGGGCCACCCGCCGATCGAGTTCAAGGTCGGCAAGTTCACCAATACCGAGGCGCTGCAGAAGCTGCTCGCGTCGCGGATGAACGTGCTTTAGGCCGCTGCCAGCAGAGCGATCGCGCAAAAGCAGTGCTTTCGCGTCGCTGCCCCATCGACAGCGCCCGCCCGCCTTGCAATAAGCCTTTCCGAACCGGCTTTCGGGCCCTCGGGGGGAGGCACATGCGACATACAGGGGCTTATACAGCCACGCTTGTGGCGGCCTTGGTGGCCTCGGCCCCCGTATGCGCGCAGGATTCCGCAGAAGCCGCACCGCAGGAAGCGCAACAGGCCTCTCCCGTCGATGAACTCCTCGAGATGATGCGGGGCCTGCCCGACCTCCAGCCCGAGTTCGATACGAGCAAGCCGGTCGTAGGGATCGGGTTCCAGATCGTCGATGGCGAGGTCGTGATCGCGCGAGTGATGGAAGGCTCGGCCGCAGAGGCGGCAGGTCTGGAAACCGGAATGATCATAGATAAGATCAACGGTGTGCGTCTGTCCGGTTTTTCGCTGAAAGAGATCGCCAAGCTGATCGCCGCTATCGACGGTGAACTGACCTTTGCGATCCGGGACAGCGACAACGTGAAACTGCGCAAGGCACCAATTGAAGAGCAGGGGAGCTAGGACAAGCAATCATGGATTTCATTTCCGTCCTGTCGATTTTCGTGCTGGCGTGTTTCGTCGGCTATTACGTGGTCTGGTCGGTCACGCCCGCGCTCCACACGCCGCTGATGGCGGTGACCAACGCGATTTCTTCGGTCATCATCGTGGGTGCGCTGATCGCCAGCGCCGAGGCGGGCAGCGCGGTCGCCAAGTGGCTGGGCCTCGCCGCGGTGGTGCTCGCCAGCATCAACATCTTCGGCGGCTTTGCCGTCACCGAGCGTATGCTCGCGATGTACAAGAAGAAGGACACCAAGTGATGGGCAACAAGCTCGACAAGGTGTTCTGGATCGTCGCGACGATCATCGTGGTTATCATCGCCGGGTGGCTCGCCTATAATGGTGGGCATTCGGTCGGTGAGAGTTCAACGCGTACGAGCAGTGCGATCCTGCCGATCTTCGCGGTGGAGGAAATGCAATGAGCCTGCCGCGCGATGTGGAGCCCCTAGCCGTGCCGCCGGGGTCCGATTACGGCATGAGCCATGCGGTGGAAACCGCTGCCGCGCATGGGCCGACCAACCCGTGGGTTGCGCTTGCCTATCTGGTGGCAGGCATCTTCTTCATTCTCGCGCTACGCGGGCTCTCCAGCCCCGCGACCAGCCGGGCGGGCAATCGCAACGGGATGATCGGGATGCTGATCGCGGTCGTCACCGTGATCGTGACCCACGATATTGCGAATATCGTCGAAATCCTGATCGCCATCGCCATCGGTGGGTTGATCGGGTTCACCATCGCCCGCCGGATCGCGATGACGCAGATGCCCGAGCTTGTTGCTGGCTTCCACTCGCTGGTCGGTATGGCGGCCGTACTCGTCGGCCTTGCTGCATGGATGAATCCCGGAGCCTTCGGCATCCTCGACCTCGATGGTCAGATCCTGACGGTCAGCCGGATCGAGTTGGGGCTGGGCATCGCCATCGGTGCGATCACCTTCAGCGGGTCGGTTATCGCTTTCCTCAAGCTGTCGGGCCGGATGGGCGGATCGCCGATCCTGCTGCCAGCACGCCATGTCATCAACCTGGGCACGCTGGCGGCAATCATCGCGCTGATTGCGGCCTATGCCATGTCGACCGTGGGCGGACCGGGCGAGGGCTGGATGGTTATCGCCATCGCGGTGCTGGCCTTTGCGATCGGCTTCCTGCTCATCATCCCCATCGGCGGGGCGGACATGCCGGTCGTGGTCAGCATGCTGAACAGCTACTCGGGCTGGGCTGCGGCGGCGATGGGCTTCACGCTGGGCAACACCGCGATGATTATTACCGGCGCCTTGGTCGGGTCTTCGGGCGCGATCCTGAGCTACATCATGTGCCGCGCGATGAACCGCAGCTTCATCTCCGTGATTGCGGGTGGCTTCGGGGCGGATGCATCTGCCGGTGGCGGCGAGGCCCGCGAACAGCGCCCCTACAAGCAGGGCAGCGCGGATGACGCTGCCTTCATGCTCGAACAGGCGGAGCGGGTTATCATCATTCCCGGCTATGGTATGGCCGTGGCCCAGGCGCAGCACGCGCTGCGCGAAATGGGCGATGTGCTGAAGGAAAAGGGCGTGGACGTGAAATACGCGATCCACCCTGTCGCCGGCCGAATGCCCGGGCATATGAACGTGCTGCTGGCCGAAGCCAATGTGCCCTATGACGAGGTGTTCGAGCTGGAGGACATCAACTCCGAGTTCGCGCAGGCAGACATCGCCTTCATCATCGGCGCGAACGATGTCGTGAACCCGGCGGCGAAGACCGATAAATCCTCGCCGATCTACGGCATGCCCGTATTCGACGTGGATAAGGCCAAACAGGTCTTCTTCATCAAGCGCAGCATGGGCGGCGTAGGCTATGCGGGCGTCGACAACGACGTGTTCTACATGAACCAGACGACCATGCTGCTCTCCGACGCGAAGAAGATGGTCGAGGAAATCGTGAAGGCGCTCGACTGATGGGCCGCTTTCTTCTCCTTCTTATCCTGCTCGGTGCTCTGGGCGTGGGCGCGTGGCTCTATTTCGGCGGCGGGATGCAGGCGGTCACCGAACGCACCGTCGAGGTCGCGCTGGTCGAGGCTGGCGTCCCGCAGGAACAGGCCGAGTGCATGGCCCCGCGCATGGCCGAACGCCTGACGACCGATCAGCTGCGCAAGCTGCAAAAAGTTGCGCCGGAAGAGGGCGAGGCCGCCCTGCCGCGTGACGCGGCCGAGGCGCTGGCGCGTATTCGCCGGGTCGACGATCCCGAAGCGGTCGAGGTGACGGTTCGCGCCGCTGCCGCGTGCACCTTCGGCGGGTTCTTCGAGAACCTGTAGCCCCTTGTCTTCGCTCGATTGCGTGGCACAATGCAACGCAAAAGGGAGAGAGACATGATCCGCACGCTTATGGTCGCCACCGCGCTGGCAACGCTTGCTTCGCCTGCCTTTGCCGAAACCATCACCGTCGCCCCGGGCGATGGCGCGCAGGAGCGGCTGCAGGAGGCGCTGATCCTCGCCGAGCCGGGTGACGAAATTGTGCTGGAGGCAGGGCGCTTTGCCCTGACCGACGGGCTCAGCCTCGATGTCGATGGGGTCACCCTGCGCGGTGCGGGAATGCATGCGAGCGTGCTCGACTTTTCCAGCCAGCAGGGTTCGGGCGAAGGCCTGCTCGTCACCAGCGACATGGTGACCTTGCGCGATTTCGGGATGGAGAATCCCAAGGGTGACGGGATCAAGTCCAAGGGTGCGGATAATATCGTCTATCAGGGCGTCCGCGTCACCTGGACCAACGGGCCCGACAGCACCAATGGCGCCTACGGCATCTATCCGGTCGAAAGCACGGGCATCCTGATCGACGGGGCGGAGGTTTCCGGCGCCTCGGATGCGGGCATCTATGTCGGGCAATCGAGCAAGATCACGGTGCGCAACTCCATCGCCAGCTACAATGTTGCCGGGATCGAGATCGAGAACAGCCGCAAGGCGATTGTCGAGCGCAACTATGTCACCGGCAATACCGGGGGCATCCTGGTGTTCGACCTGCCGGGCCTGCCGGTAAAGAACGGCGGTGAAGTGCTGGTTCGCAACAACCTGGTCGCCAATAACACCACGCCCAATTTCGCGCCGGAGGGCAATATCGTTGCCAGCGTACGACGCGGCACCGGCATCATGGTAATGGCGAACGAGGTCGTGTGGATCGGCCAGAACATGCTGTACGACAACCCCACCGCGCCGATCATGGTCATCGCCTATCCGTTGAGCTTCGATGATGCGGAATATAATCCATACCCGCGCGAGATCACGATCGACTACAACCAGACGGACGAGGGTGGCACTGATCCGCAGTTCGAAGGGGCCGAACAACTGCTTGCCGCGTTCGGCGGCGCGCTGCCCCCCGTCATGTGGGATGGTCTGGAAGATTCCGAGTGGGCCACGCTGATGGTCCACCCCGACATGGCGGGCTGGTCCGTCAACCTGCCAGAGCAAGGTGCAGGCATTGAATCGGCCAATCCCGGCCCGCTCGATGTCGCCGTGATCGGCCAGCCGATCAGCATCGAAGGCTGGGGCGCTCCCGAAGAACTCGAAGCGCGCCTTAAGTGATCCGCAACCTCGCCATCCTTGGCGCCGCCATGGCTACGCTTGCGATCAGCGCAGGCGTACAGGCGCTGCCGCCACCCAAGGTCAATGACACACTGATCATGGGCGATACCTTGCCGAAAACGCTCGGCAATTTCGGTTTCTTCCTCGACCGGGCAGGGACCAATCCGACGCCGGGCGTCGAGCCATATCGGCTCAACATGCCGCTCTTTTCGGACGGGGCGGAAAAGCTGCGCTACGTCTACGTGCCCGAAGGCACAGAGGTGAAGACGGCGAGCGGCGGCCTGCTCGATCTGCCGGTGGGGAGCGCGCTGATCAAGACCTTCGCCTTTCCGGAAGGTGAGTGGCTGCGCTATATCGAGACCCGCGTGCTCCTGCACCGTGAGGAAGGCTGGGTCGCGCTGCCCTACGTGTGGAACGAGGAGCAGAACGAGGCCACTTTGGCATTGGCCGGGGCGCGCAGAGACGTTGCTACGCCGTGGGGCGAGCAGATCAGCTATCGCGTGCCGAACAAGAACCAGTGCAAGGAGTGTCACGGGCTGAATGGTGCGGTGACGCCCATCGGCCCCAAGGCGCGCAATCTCTCGTCTGCCTGGTTGCAGTCTTTTCTCGGCAGAGTGCCCGACGGGGCCGATACGATGCCGACGTGGGAAGCGCGCGAAACAGCCGATCCCGCAGCCGCTGCGCGCGCCTATCTCGACGTGAATTGCGCGCATTGCCACCGCGCTGGCGCAACCGCTTCCAACTCCGGTCTGGACCTTCGCTGGGAGGTGGATGACGCCCACGCGCTAGGGATCGGCAAGCGGCCTGTGGCGGCGGGCCGTGGCTCTGGCGGGCACATGTTCGATATCGTGCCCGGCGACCCGGAGTCCTCGATCCTCGTCTATCGTATGGCGAGCGACGAGCCCGGTGTGACGATGCCCGAACTCGGCAAGGCGACCGTGGATGAAGAGGGCGTCGCGCTGGTCGAGCGCTGGATCAAGAGCATGCCGGCCCGATGAAGTGGGCCTTGCGGATCGTCCTGCTGCTGCTGGCGCTGCTGGTCATCGCGTTCCTGCTACTGCGCACGCCCGATACCGATCCGGCAGAAATGCGCGCCAAGTATGGCAGCGCGCCATCGCAATTCATCGAGATCGGCGGTGGCGTGACCGTCCATCTGCGCGATGAAGGACCCAAAGACGCGCCCGCGATCATCCTGCTGCATGGCTCGGCGGCGGACCTGCATACATGGCAGCCTTGGGTCGATGCGCTCAAGAGCAAGTATCGCGCGGTCCGTTTCGATCAGGTCGGTCACGGGCTGACGGGGCCCGATCCCGATAACGACTATTCGCTCGACAACTTCGTTGCCGACATCGACGAGGTGGCCGACGCGCTCGAGATCGAGACCTTCGTCCTCGGCGGCAACTCGATGGGTGGCGGGCACTCGGTCGCCTATGCGCTGGCGCATCCCGAACGGCTGGACGGACTGGTTCTGGTCGATGCCGGCGGTGCCCCGATCGAGCGCGAGGGTGGCGGCAATATCGGTTTCACCATCGCCCGCACGCCAGTGCTGAACCAGCTGATGAAGCATATCACGCCGCGCAGCATGATCGAGCGGTCCTTGCGCGAAACGGTCAGCAACCAGTCCATCGTAACCGATCAGGCAGTGGGTCGTTATTGGGAGCTGCTGCGCTACCCCGGCAACCGCGATGCGACGCGGCGGCGGTTTTCCGGCACATGGAGCACTTTCGACGCGGACGATGTGGCGACTATCTCCGTGCCGACGCTCGTCATCTGGGGCGAGGAGGACGCGCTGATCCCGGTCGAGGCAGGCCTGTGGTACGATACGCACCTGCCCGACAGCCGCCTGGTCGTCTATCCGGGCATTGGCCACCTGCCGCATGAAGAGGTGGCGGAAAGATCCTCCGCCTATCTGCTCGCGTGGCTAAACGAGCAGGGCATCCGATCTGCCGTGAATTGACGGGAATAGGCGCTGTGCCGGTCTGGACGCAGCGCGTGCTTGATCGGTAAGGCGGTGCCCGTCTGAATTCCCGGATTCGAAGGATGGATTTTTGCGCAAGGTTGGCCTGATCGGCGGAATGAGCTGGGTTTCCACCGGCATGTATTACAAGTGGATCAACAAGGCCGTCACCGCACGCGCGGGCTCGATGACCTCCGCGCCGCTCCTGATCGAAAGCCTGAACTTCAAAGAACTCTACGGCCTGACCAAGGAAGACGAGTGGGATCGCGCGGCGGACATCCTCGCCGGGTCGGCGAAGCGGCTGAAAAGGGCCGGGGCCAAGGCCATCGCGATTGCCGCCAATTCGATGCACCGGGTCTACGATCAGGTCGCCGAGGCGGTCGATGTGCCGGTGCTGCATATTGCCGATGCGGTTGGCAGCAAGATGAAGGCCGAAGGCGTGACCGATGCGGCGCTGATCGGCACGCGCAACGTGATGACTGAAAGTTTCTATCGCAAGAAGCTGGTCTCGCATGGAATCGACCTGCTGCCGCCGGACATGACCCATGTCGAACGCGTCAATTCGATCATCTACGACGAGTTGATGCAGGGCAAGGCGACCCGCGATTCAGAGCGCTTCTTCCGCACCATGATCACTAACCTCGAGAAGGACGGTGCCAAAGCCATCGTGCTCGCCTGTACAGAGCTCGACATGGTGATCGACGTCGACGCCAATGTGCTGCCGATCTTCGATTCCGCGCGCATCCACAGCCGCGCGGTTGTCGACTGGATGATGGGCGACGACGAGGCGTGAAGAATTTCAGCGCAGATTGAGGCGGTTGTCCGGTGGCACGCGGAGGGATAGACGAACACGGCATGAGCCGATCCCCCCTCGCTGCCGATCCCGCGCGTTCGCGAGGGCGCGAATTTCCCGGCACGTCCGACGAGACGCGCGGTCCGCGAAGCGCTTTCCAGCGCGACCGGGACCGGATCATTCATTCGATCGCGTTCCGGCGGTTGCGCAGCAAGACGCAGGTCTTCGTCGCGCCCGAAGGCGATCATTACCGCACCCGGCTGACGCACAGCCTCGAAGTTGCGCAGATCGGGCGTGTAATCGCCCGCGCGCTGGGGCTGGACGAAGACCTGACCGAGGCACTGTGTCTGGCACACGATATCGGGCATCCGCCCTTCGGCCATGCGGGCGAGGATGCACTGGATAATGCGCTGACCGAGCATGGCGGATTCGATCACAATGCGCAGACCCTGCGCACGCTCATGCGGCTCGAAAGCCCCTATTGCACGCACGAGGGGCTCAACCTCAGCTGGGAAGTGCTCGAAGGGCTCGCCAAGCATAACGGGCCGGTCGAGGCGCCGCACTGGGCGCTGGCGGAACTCGACGCGGCTTTCCCGCTCGACCTCGGAACATGGCCCAGCCTCGAGGCGCAGGTCGCCGCTGTGGCTGACGACATTGCCTACGATAATCACGATATCGACGATGGCCTGCGCGCCGGGTTCCTCGAACTCGACGACCTGCTGACGCTCGATTTCATCGCCGATCAGTGGCGCGAGGTGGAGCGCCGCTTCCCCCATGCGCCGCGCGACCGGCAGTTGCGCGAACTGGTGCGCGGGCAGATCGGCTGGATGGTCAACGATGTGCTGGCCCATACGCGCGCGTCGACAAAAGGAATCGAGGATCGCGCGCAGATTGCCGTATCCGACCGGGCACTCGCAGGCTTCTCTCCGGCGATGCATGCAGCGGAGCGGCGGCTGAAGGCCTTCATGTATGCCAAGCTCTATTACCACCCGGAACAGACCGCGACGGCGGAAAAAGCCAATACCGTTATCGTACAGTTGTGGGATGCCTATTGCGAAGATCCGTCAAGAATGGGATCGAGGTGGGCGGATAGCCTGCCTGCCGAAGAACCGCACCGAAGCCGCCATATCGCCGATTATATCGCGGGCATGTCGGATCAGTATGCGCTGGAGCGGGTGCGGGAGTTTTTCGGAGACGCACCGGGCGATCTTAGTAACGTGTGAGTTAGGGGCAGGGTTTTTAACGCGATGAGCAGCCGATTTCGTATCGCGATGGGCGGGGTGAGCGAACCCATCGGCATGCACCTGATGCAACTGGCGCGTCATCAGCCCTCGATCCGCCTCGTCGCCCTGACCCTTGGCGAGGTCGAAATCCCGCCCGGCAGCCGGATGGAAGTCTTCATCGCCGATGCGGACCGCTGGGTGCGGGTGATGCGCGCCATGAAGCCCAAGGTTTTCATCATCGGGCTGGGCCCGGCGGTCAATCTGGTCGGCAAGGACCACAGCGCCCTGCGCGCCATCGACGAGGAAGAAGCCGTGGTCGAGATCGCCAAGACCGCGCGCTTTGCCGGGGTCGAGCGGCTGATCGCGATCAGTTCCGAAGGCGCGGATCGCTGGTCGCGCGACAAGCACCTGAGCGCCAAAGGCAAGGCCGAGACGGAGTTGGCCCGACTTGGCTTCAAACGCCTCGATATTGTTCGCCCCGGTCCGCTTTCCCAAAGCATCGGGCCGGATGGCAGCAAGCGCTCCGTGCCATCGGCACTGCGTGGCCGGGGCACCGATGTGGGGATGGTGGCCGAGGCTCTGATGACACTCAGCTTGCGGCGTACCCCGGGCAAATTCGTGCATGAAGTAGAAGGGATTGAGCGGGCGGCGGCGATGCTTTCCCGCGCGCCCACGGCGAAGGACGCCAGCATGGCCGAACCGCAAACGCAGCAGGGATAAGGTAGCACGCAATGTGGCAGGCGCTGTTCGATATCACCAACGTGATTGCGCTGGTCGGGTGGGCGATGTTGATCTTGTTGCCACGTAGGGAGAGCGTGCTCTTTGCCGTCTTATACGGCGCCATCGGGCTGTTGTGTGCGTGCTATATCGTGATGCTGGTGTCGCTGGTGGGCAATCTCGTCGATCCTGTACCTGCTGCGGGAAGCCTGCCGCAGCCTGAGTTCGAATATAGCGTGCAAGGCCTGATGGCGATGTCCAGGTCCGAAGGCGCGATCGTGGTGGGGTGGACGCATTACCTCGCCTTCGACCTTTTCGCTGGCTTGTGGATCGCACGCGATGCGGACAAGCCGGGCGTTTCGCGGCTGGTGCAGGTGCCGTTCCTGCTCGCCACCTTCATGGTGGGGCCAATGGGGCTCTTCGCCTGGCTGATTGCGCGAGCCTTCCTTGGCGCGCGAGCCGATGACGCTGGGTGATGGCGATAGTCGAAAAGACAGCGCGTGCGGCAGTGGATCTGGCGGTGTGGATACAGAGATGAGCAAGCGTGAAAGCCCCGCTGCGCAGCGCAATCGCGCGCCGATTGCCGACGTCCTTGTGGAAGAATTGCCCGAACGCGGCGTCGTGCTCGAAATCGCGAGCGGGACGGGCGAGCATGCGGTGCATTTCGCGCGCACGTTTCCGCAGTTCGACTGGCAGCCGAGCGATCCGGACGACGCAGCACGCGCCTCGATTGCCGCTTATGCGCAGGAGGCGGCGTTACCCAACCTGCGCGATCCCGTCCTGCTCGATGCCAGCGCCGCAGTATGGCCGGTCGAGCAGGCCGATGCGATGGTGTGCATCAACATGGTCCATATTAGCCCGTGGGAAGCCACCGAGGGATTATTCGCGGGGGCAGGGCGGATATTGCCGCAAGGCGTGCCGCTGGTCCTCTATGGGCCCTATCTGGAAGATGATGTGGAGACGGCACCATCGAACCTCGCGTTCGATGAGAGCTTGAAAACGCGCGATCCGCGCTGGGGCCTGCGCGCATTATCGGCAGTGGATGCGCTGGCCGAGACCAATGGATTTGCGCGTGCCAAACGGGTGGCAATGCCCGCCAACAACATCGTGCTGGTTTATCGTAAGCAGTAAGGCGTCAGGGGTAGGCCACCGGGCAGACCCACCTCTGCCCGATGCCTTAGTCGATTTCTCGATCAGTCGATCGCATCCTGTCCGGCTTCGCCGACGGACTCGATGTCGCGGCCAACGCCCTTAACGGTGGCGCAGGCGGTTGCGGTGATGCCAAGTGCAGCGACACCAATCGCGATTGCAATCTTGCGGATCATGGGTTGGTCCTCATACAGCAAAAGGGCCTCGCACCTTGGTGTGCGGTGGTCCCGATGGGAGGAGAAATGAGGCTAGGGGGCAAGCGGTTCCTCGGGCGGTCGCGCGCGCCGGGCCTTGCGGGCCAGATGGCCTTCGCGCACCACGATGATCGTGCCAGCCAGGATGATGATCGGCGCGCCCAGCCATGTGGTGGGGGCGGGCAGGTCGTCGAACACCTGCCAGCCATACAGCGTCGCCCACAGCAGCGCGGTGTAGTCCATCACGATAACGGTCGCGGCAGAGCCGAATCGCAGCGAGTTCGTCAGCAGCAATTGCGCGGCTGCTCCGCTCAGGCCGATGCCGCCCAGCAGCAGCCACGCGTCCGTGGAATGTGCATGGCCGACAAAAGGCAGCGCCAGTGCCGCGACCGGGGTGGTCAGCAGGCAGAACCAGAACACGATGCTGGTTGAGCCCTCGGTCTTGTTGAGATCCTGGATCTGGATCGAGATCAGCGCGACCATGAAAGCCGCCGCCAGCCCAACCGCGAGGCCCAGCGGGTCGATGGGCGATCCGCCCGGCTGCGTGACGATCAGGATACCCACGAAGCCGATGGCCACCGCGCTCCAGCGGTAGCGACCGATCTTTTCCTTCAGCAGCAGCATGGAAAGGATCACCGCCCAGATCGGCGCGGTGAAATTGAGCGTGGTCGCCTCCGCCAGTGGCAGCAGGATCACCGCGCCATAGACCAGCGCCATGCCGATGATTCCGAATACGCTGCGCACCACGTGGGCGCCGAACCGGACGGGCTTGAGCGCGCCGAGGCCGACCGTGGCCGCAGCAAAGCCGATCATAACGATAAGCGTGACCGCCTGCCGCCAGAAGATCATCTCGAACAGATGGACGCCCTGTTCCCCTGCCAGCTTGACCAGCATGGAAAGGGTGGTGAGCGCGAGCGCCGCCAATAGCCGTAGGCCGATGGCCAGCAGGGGACGGGACTGGGCGACACCGGATTCCATGCCGCTGCTGGTAGAGAAACGGAGCGCATGCGCAAGCCGAACGCGCAGGCGCATTGCCTTATCGCGTGCGCGCCACCACTTGGCCCGGCATGGACTGGTTGCACAACCTGATATTCCTGAGCGATGCGGGGCGGGTCGCACTGCTCGGCGCGGGCTTCATCCTGCTGGCACTGGTAGCGCTGGTGGCGGAGCGGGCGAGGGGCAAGCGCGCGCGGATCGACCGCGTGGGATGCATGCCGTGGTTCACGATCTTCCTCGCCGCTGCGGTTATCGGCGGCGGACTGATCGCAACGGGGCTACCCGCGATGCTGCAGGGCTGATGGTTAGAGGCAGGCTTCCAGATACGCCTGGTCGAAGCCGAACTGGCGGGCCTTTTCAAGCGTATACGGGCGCAGGCCGGAGCTGCGGAACTCGCCGATGATCTTGCCGTCCTCGCTCTCGTCCAGATATTCGAACTTGAACAATTCCTGCGTCACGATGACGTCGCCTTCCATCCCGATCACCTCGGTCACGTTGGTGGTGCGGCGGGACCCGTCGCGCAGGCGCTTCACCTGGACGATCAGGTCGACCGACTCCGCGATCTGGCGGCTGATGGCTTCCTTGGGGATCTTGATGTCGCCCATCAGGATCATGTTTTCCATACGGCCCAGCGCCTCGCGCGGGCTGTTGGCGTGGAGCGTACACATCGAACCGTCGTGGCCTGTGTTCATCGCGGCGAGGAGGTCGAACGCTTCGGCGCCACGAATTTCGCCCAGGATGATGCGATCGGGGCGCATACGCAGCGCGTTCTTCACGAGATCGCCAATGGTGATCGCACCCTGACCTTCGAGGTTGGGCGGGCGCGTTTCGAGCGGCAGCCAGTGCGGCTGCTGCAAGCGGAGTTCGGCGGCGTCTTCGATGGTCAGCACGCGCTCGCCCGGGTCGATCATCTTCGACAGGGCATTGAGCATCGTCGTCTTACCCGAGCCCGTACCGCCCGAGATGACCACGTTCATCCGGCACGCGCCAGCGATTTTCAGCGCGGTCGCCATCTTGTTGTCCATCGAACCCCAGTTGGCGAGGTTATCGATGGTGATGGGTTTCTCGGAGAATTTACGAATAGAGATCGCGGTGCCGCGCAGCGACAGCGGCGGGACGATCACGTTGACACGGGAGCCGTCCTTGAGGCGCGCGTCGGCCAGCGGCGTGGTCTGGTCGACGCGGCGGCCGACCTGGTTCACGATCCGCTGCGCGATCTGGAACAGGTGCTGTTCGTCGCGGAACTGGATCGGGGCGAGTGTCAGCTTGCCCTTCTTTTCGATGTAGGTCTGGTCCGGCCCGTTGACCATGATGTCGCTGACGTCCGGGTCCTGCAGCAGCTCTTCGAGCGGCCCGAACCCGAGCAGCTCGTCGATCAGCACCTTTTCCAGCGCGAACTGTTCGCGCCGGTTAAGCGTGATCTTTAGCTCCGCCAGCACTTCCATGATGATCGGGCGGAATTCTTCCGCCAGTTCATCCTTGCTCAGCGTGGATGCGGCTTCGGGATCGATCCGTTCGAGCAGGCGTGGCAGCACCTGCTCCTTGATCTTGTGGACGCTTGCCTCGAACCCGGCGACTTCTTCCTTCACATGGACTGCGTTCGACCGCTCGTTCAGACGGCTCATCGCGTCTGCATGGCGATTGGGTGCGGCAGGTGCCGGGCTGGCAGAAGGTGCCGGAGAAGCTGCAGGGTCTTGCGGTTTCCCGCCATCGTTCGGGATCGGCGGAAACTGCTCGCCGCCGTCGGAATCCTGCGGACGAGCGTTCGTGCCGCCCTTCATGGGCTTGGCGTTGCCGAATGCCGGACGGCTTCCGGGCGTCATGCCCCCGGGCCCGTTCCTGCGTCCGAAAGCGCTCATTCCTGTGTCCCCCAAAAGCCTGGTTCAAGGCGCGAATGGCCGTAGGAGTGCTGGCACAATGGCCAACACCGCCTTCTCGGAAATGGTGAATAGGATCGAAACCTTAGCAATTCGCTAAGCGGATCAAAGGACAAGGCAGGCAGGAGCACCGGCAGGGCCTGTCCACGATTTGCCCTGCATCAATGGCTGGAATGACGGTGCTGATCGCGTAAGGCCGGGCGCAATCGTACAATCGTAAAGCAAAGGATCATCTACCCGCCATGCAGCATGACGAACGAAGTGGCATCCTGCTGGCCGTGGCGGGCTTCAGTTCGCTTTCGGTGGGCGATGCCATCGTCAAGACCATGGCGGGTGAGTGGTCCCCGCTGGCAGTCGCCGCGCTGCGCTTCACGATTGGCGCGATCGGGCTGTCGCTGCTGCTGTGGCGTAGCGAGGGGCCGTCCGCCTTCCGGCCCAAGCGCGGCTGGCTGCAGGTTGCGCGCGGGTTCTGCCTTGCCGGCGCGACGCTGTGCTTCTTCTCGGCCATTTTTGTCATGCAGCTGGCAGAGGCGATGGCGCTGGCCTTCGTCTCTCCGATCTTCGTCGCGCTGCTCAGCGGGCCGCTGCTCAAGGAGAAGGTGCGCCCGGCGGTGTGGCTGCTCACGCCGCTCGCGCTGATCGGCGTGATGCTGGTCCTGCGACCCAATTTCGCCGAGCTGGGCTGGGTGGCGTGCCTGCCGGTGGCGAGCGCGTTCTTCTTTGCGCTGATGGTCATCTCTAACCGCGCCGCTGCGGGCGATGGCAGTGCCTTGTCGATGCAGGTGTTCATCGCCTGCCTCGCGACCCCCTTCCTGATCGCTGCGGCCACAGTCGGCCATTTCAGTGGTGCGCCAGCCTTGCAGGTCGGCATGCCCGACTGGAGCATCGTGCTGCGATGCACCCTAGTGGCGATCACTGCCAGCACGGCGCACTGGCTCGCCTTCCTGGGGACCACGCGTGCGGGCGCAGCGACCATCGCTCCGATGACATACGTGCAGATGCTGGTCGCAACCGCGCTCGGCTACCTGTTGTTCGGCGACGTGCCCGACCTGCCGACGCTCGGCGGGGCGACGATCATTATCGGGGCAGGCCTGTTCCTTTGGCTCACCACGCCGCGCGCGGCGAGGCCCAAAACGGTCGATGAAGAGCCGGTTGCCGAACGATGAGGCATTGACATGATATCGCGATGTGATATCAAGATATCAACATGACCCGTATCCTCGCAGACCTGCCAGATGACGACATCAAATGGCTCGACCGGCTAGCGGACGAGCAGGGCAAGTCGCGCGCCGCAATCCTGCGCGAAGCGGTCAGCGCTTATCGCGCACAGGACAAGGACTGGTTGGAGAAGGGCTTCGGCCTCTGGGCCCGTCACGGCGTGCAGGAGGATGGCCTCGCATTCCAGCACAGATTGCGCACCGAGTGGGATGGCCCAAGCGAAGGTGATCGCGAAGGGGGCGATGCGTGAGCGACATCTTCTTCGATACCAACATCGTGGTCGATGCCCTTGGCAACCGGCAAGAGGCCTATTCGGAGCTGCGGCGTGCCTCGCGTCCATGGATCAGCCGGATCACTTGGATCGAAGTCCTCGCCGGTGTGCCATCGACCGTTCGCGAGGAAACCGAAGCTTTCCTGTCCAATTTCGCCATCAGCGAGGTTTCGGCAGAGATCGCGCGGCGCGCTGCCGAACTAAGATATCACCGCAAGACCTTGCGCATACCCGACGCCATCGTATTTGCCTCCGCGCAGGAATATGGCGCGATCCTGGTCACCCGAAACACGAAGGATTTCCCGGCGGCGATGCCGGGTATCCGCGTCCCCTACAAATAGAGCCTAAGGAACCGAAGCAATGTGCGGCATTATCGGAATCGTGAGTGGCGAGCCTGTTGCGGACCGTCTGGTCGATGGTCTCAAACGCATGGAATATCGCGGCTATGACAGTGCCGGGATATGCACGCTCAACGAAGGATCGCTGATCCGCCGCCGCGCAGAGGGCAAGCTGGCCAACCTCGTGCAGGTGCTGGCGAGCGAACCCGCGCCCGGCAATGTCGGCATTGCGCATACACGGTGGGCTACGCATGGCGCGCCCACCGCCAATAATGCGCACCCGCATGCGACGGCTGCGCTCGCGCTGGTGCACAACGGAATAATCGAGAATTTTCGGTCGCTGCGAGAGGAATTGCTCGCCGACGGGCGCGTGCTGGAAAGCGAAACCGACAGCGAGGTCGTTGCGCACCTCGTCTCCCGCGAGATCGAACAGGGTGCTTCGCCCGAAGATGCAGTGCAGACCGTGCTGCCCCGCCTGCGCGGTGCCTTCGCGCTGGCCATCGCCTTCCGCGAGCATCCCGACCTGCTGATCGGCGCGCGGCTCGGTTCGCCGCTGGTGCTTGGCTATGGCGAGGGCGAGATGTTCCTGGGGTCGGATGCACTGGCGCTCGCTCCGCTGACGCAGCGCATCGCCTACCTTGAGGAAGGCGACTGGGTGGTCGTTACCCGCGATGGCGCCACCATCCATGACGACGAGGGCGAGCAGGTCACCCGCGAAATCGTGGCTTCCGGCGCCAGCGCCGCCGCGGTCGAGAAGGGCAATTATCGGCACTACATGCAGAAGGAGATCTTCGAGCAGCCTACAGTGGTTGCCCAGACGCTCTCCAGCTACGTCCGTCAGGCGGACGAGACGGTGGCGCTGCCGCAGATCGACTTCGACCTGTCCGCCATCCGCCGCATCACCATCGTCGCTTGCGGCACGTCCTACTATGCCGGTCTCGTCGGCAAGTACTGGATCGAACAGTTCGCGCGCGTGCCGGTCGACATCGATGTCGCGAGCGAGTTCCGCTATCGCGACCCGGTGCTCGAAGATGGCGGGCTCGCGCTGTTTATCTCGCAGAGCGGGGAGACCGCCGACACGCTCGCCGCGCTGCGCCACTGCAAGGCCAACGGGCAGACGATTGCGGCGGTGGTCAACGTGCCGACCAGCACGATGGCGCGCGAGGCGGACTTGCTCTTGCCGACCCACGCGGGCCCCGAAATCGGTGTCGCATCGACCAAGGCCTTTACCTGCCAGCTGGCCGTGCTCGCCGCGCTGGCGGCCAAGCTGGCGGTGGTGAAGGGCCACATGACCCGCGCCGACGAGCAGGAGGTTGTGCATCATCTGCTCGAAGCCCCGGCAAGCCTCAACGGCGCGCTCGACCATGACGACGACATCGCGGCGATGGCTCCGCTGATCGCGCCTGCGCGCGATGTACTGTACCTGGGGCGTGGGCCGGATTTCCCGATGGCGCTGGAAGGCGCGCTGAAGCTGAAGGAAATCAGCTATATCCACGCAGAAGGCTATGCCAGCGGAGAGATGAAGCACGGGCCCATCGCGCTGATCGACGAGCATGTGCCGGTGATCGTGATCGCGCCTTCGGGGCCGCTGTTCGAAAAGACCGTGTCCAACATGCAGGAGGTGCGCGCACGCGGCGGGAAGATCGTGCTGATCTCCGACCGCGAAGGGCTGGAAGAAGCGGGCGAGGGCTGCCTCGCGACGATCGAGATGCCGCGTGTCCACCCGCTCATCGCGCCGCTCGTCTACGCGGTCCCCGTCCAACTTCTTGCCTACCATGTCGCGGTGGTGAAGGGCACGGATGTCGACCAACCGCGCAACCTCGCGAAATCCGTTACGGTAGAATAGTTTAAAGTACTCTCACGGCGACGCTCACCCGTCACAGCCTTTACATCGAAATAACTTTTTCGGGTTAGGTGCAAGGGTTGTGACAAAGCCTGAAGTCTCGAAGACGCCGGAACTACCGGCGCGTCTCTCCTTGCCGGCGCTTCTTGGCTTGCGCGATATCGTCGGCTTCGATCGTGCCTTCATCCGCAGCCTGCAATACGACCAGCTGGCCGGACAGACCCGTTTGCGGACCTTGGCTCATGGCGTCGGCGGTGTGGTCGGCAGCGTATGCATGCAGCCCTTCGTGCCGCCCGTCTTCATCGCGATGTGGATCGCCCTGCTGGCAGGCGGGCTGCTCAATTTCGTGCGCCTCGAAAGCAAGATGCGCAATGCGCGGGAACGTTCCGTTACGACCAGCCAGGTCGCCAAGCACCTGTTCGGCACGGCATGGCTCGGAATTGCCTGGATGTGCGTCCCGCTGCTTCTGTCCGTGTTTGCCGATATCGAAGGGATGCTGCGCGGTTTCGCGCTTATCGCCGTCGTCGTTTCCGCCACCGCAGCGATCATGGCTGTGGTGC
The DNA here is from genome assembly GCF_964222115.1 of Alteriqipengyuania sp. Classification (NCBI taxonomy): domain Bacteria; kingdom Pseudomonadati; phylum Pseudomonadota; class Alphaproteobacteria; order Sphingomonadales; family Erythrobacteraceae; genus Alteriqipengyuania; species Alteriqipengyuania sp. The sequence continues at coordinate 33,518 of NZ_CAXQBM010000072.1, read as the reverse complement.
CGCTGCGAGCGATCGTATTCATCTCACCCGCATGCTTTGTCGCAACCATCGGCTTCGCTCTGGGCGGAGACACGGTAACCGCCTGCATCACCACGATCTTCTATCTCCTCAACGTGTTGAGTATCTTGCGCAGGGCAGAGACATTCCTGCGATCGAGCGTCGCGGAAATCTCCGTGGCGGAGAAGTCCGAGGTGGTTTCGATGCTGTTGCGCGAGTTCGAAGAGAACGAGGCGGACTGGCTGTGGCAGATCGATACGTCGCGCCGGATCCGGTCGGCATCGCCGCGCTTCGCCTACGCGCTGGGCCGCACACCGGGAGATCTGGATGGCGCGGCATTCCTGCAGATGATTGCCGGCGACGACTGGGACCGTGGCGACCTTCCTCGAAGCCTGAACGAACTGGCCGACAAGCTGCATCGGCGAGAGAGCTTTGCCAATCTCTTCATCGAGGTGCGGATCAATGGCCAGCGTCGCTGGTGGGAACTGTCCGGGACGCCGATCCTTGACGACAGAGGCCGGTTTTGCGGCTTCCGCGGAGTTGGCTCCGATGTGACCGAGCAGCGCAATTCCTCCGAAAAGATCGCCTATCTCGCCCGTTACGACACGCTGACGGGCCTGCCCAATCGCCTGTCGCTCAACGAAACGCTGCGTGAAGCAATGGAGCTGGCGCAGGCTGAAAGGCGACGCTGCGCATTCATCATGATCGACCTAGATCGGTTCAAGGCGGTCAATGACTCGCTCGGCCACCAGGTGGGCGACATGCTGTTGGAAGAGGTTTCGAAACGTCTCAGCGAAGTGGCCGGCGACAACGACGTATGCGGCCGCCTGGGTGGCGACGAATTCGGTATCGTCGTTCGTGATGCGCCGGACTATGCCGCTGTCGATGCGATTGCACGCAAGGCGATCGATCGGCTGTCACTACCTTACGAGGTCGATCGCCACACCCTGTTTGTGGGTGCCAGCGCGGGCTCCGCGCTCGCGCCGCGCGACGGCAAGACGGTCGAGGAACTGATGCGCAATGCCGATCTCGCGATGTACCGCGCGAAGGACGATGGGCGCGGAGTGCACTTTGCCTACGAACCCTCGCTCCACGCACATGCGGAGGAGCGCCGCCAGCTGGAATTCTCGTTGCGCAAGGCGCTGGAGAAGGACGAGCTGCTGCTCAATTTCCAGCCGGTAGTCGATGCCAATTCCGAAAATGTGGTCAGCTTCGAAGCGCTGGTTCGCTGGCAGAGCGCGGAGCATGGTTTTGTCAGTCCCGGCAAATTCATTCCGGTGGCAGAAGATACGCGCCTGATCGTGCCGATCGGCACCTGGGTGCTCAAGCGAGCGTGCCAGGAAGCGGTTGCGTGGCCCAAGCACGTCAAGGTCAACGTCAATGTCTCGCCCGAGCAGCTGGTGGAGCCCGATTTCGTCGATACGGTGGTCGATGCGCTCAACCGCAGCGGCCTCGCACCGCAGCGCCTGGAAATCGAGGTGACGGAGAGCATTTTCCTGAACGACGCGGAAGTCGCGCGGGTTGCGCTGGGCAGGGTCATGGCGCTCGGCTGCCAGGTCGCACTGGACGATTTCGGCACGGGCTATTCCTCACTCGGCTACCTGCGCAAGCTCCAGTTCTCGACCATCAAGGTCGATCGCAGCTTCGTACAGGGCGCCGCGCAGGGCAGCAGCGAAAGCCTGGCTATCGTGCGGGCCGTCGTTGCGATGGCGAAAAGCCTGGAGATGAAGACCACCGCAGAGGGCGTCGAGACCGACGAAGAAGCGAAGCTGGTGCGCAACATGGGCTGCGACCGGATCCAGGGTTTCTACTTCGGCCGTCCCATGACGAGCGAAGATGCGCGCGCCCTGTTCGATACGGACTATCGGGCGCTGCGGGCCTGATCGTCTACTGGAGGGCCCTTACCGCGGGGCGGGTGGTTTGACGCTCCGAAAAATTACGCCGCTTCGGCCAGCCCTTTCATCACCGCTTCGAAAAGTCGTCGCCCGTCGGTGCCGCCATGCGCCGCGTCCATCGCGCGCTCCGGGTGCGGCATCATGCCCAGCACATTTCCGCTTTCGTTGACGATTCCCGCGATATCGCGGCGCGAGCCATTGGTCGCGGCGAGGTAGCGGAAGACCACGCGGCCTTCGCCCTCCAACGCGTCCAGCGTCGCCTCGTCAGCAAAGAAATTGCCATCGTGGTGGGCCACGGGAATCGTGATCGTCTCGCCCGCATCGAAGCCGGACGTGAACAGCGTCTGCGTGTTTTCGACCTTCAGCGCGACATCGCGGCACACGAAGCGCTGGCCTGCATTGCGCATCAGGGCGCCGGGCAGCAGGCCGGATTCGGCCAGCACCTGGAATCCGTTGCACACGCCCAGCACAGGCACGCCGCGTTGCGCCGCGGCCTTAACTTCGCGCATGATCGGGCTGTTCGCGGCCATCGCGCCCGAGCGCAGGTAGTCGCCGTAAGAGAAGCCGCCAGGCAGCGCGATGAAATCGAGCCCGTCTGGCAGTGCGGTGTCGCGGTGCCAGACCTGCGCCGGGGCGGTGCCGAATACCTCCTGCAGCGCGACCTGCATATCGCGGTCGCAGTTCGATCCGGGGAAGGTGATGACCGCGCTTTTCATGGCTCAGCCCGCATCCTCGATCCGGTAATTCTCAATCACCATGTTGGCGAGCAGCTTTTCGCACATCTCGCCGATCTTCTCGTCCGAAACATCGTCGGCCAGATCGAGCTCGATCAGCCGCCCGATCCGCACATCGTTCACGCCTGCAAAGCCCAGCCCGTCGAGCGCGTGGTGCACCGCGCGCCCCTGCGGGTCGAGCACACCGGGCTTGAGGGTCACGAAAATGCGCTTTTTCATCCTGAAGAATAGCCCCGCGTTAGGTTTGGACCAGAGGCTTGCGCCTATAGCCTGTGGCAGCGTGAGTGCAACGTGGGCACGGGGAAAAGTCGGCTAACCGGCAAGGCACGGCGGCGAAGCGCCCAGCCATACCGGATCGCTCGCCAAGGGCACATTGCCGGTTTTGCCCGCTGGGAGCAGTTTGTCATCTTCGACGTATTTGACACGCACAACCACCCTGGTGCCATCCGTCTCCGTCAAGGGGCGGTGATAGATGATCGCCTTCTCGTTGTCGAAATCATCTATTCGTTTGTTGTCGGCCGCAGCCTCATCGGGCGAAATTTCCAGTCGTTCGGTGCGAAAGCCGCGCACCATCGAGATCGATTTGTCCCGCTTCTCGTATCGGCGCGTGTAGGTTTCTCCGAACATCGATTGGGAGAACTGGCTGTTGAAAGCCCACTCTGCAGATCGAGTATCGGCGGGGTAGGTCACGGTGGTGACGTGGCAGCTATAGCCCGGTTCAGAATAATACGGCGCCGACCCATCCTGGCTGGACGGTCGCGAACGGCGCGATGGCGGCGAAAACCCCCCACCGGGCAGCGCAAGCGAGTAACTCGCTGCGTAATCTTCATCCCAGTCCACCGGCCCCGTCCCGGAGACGGTCATGATCATGGCAGAGGTCGGCTCGTCGAAACGCCAGGTTGCGCTTTCGACCTCGTCCATCGCGCCATTCGAGGCGTAGCCGTTTGAAATATCCGCTTCGAATTGCGATCGAGGCACCGAGGAGAAAACCGAATAGAGCTGCAATGCCTCGATCCCGCGCGTCACGTTGGTGATTGTCAATCGCCCCGGTTCCTCGAACCCGGCGCTGGCGTCGATGTCGTACAAGGTCATCTTCCTGGGCAGGCTGTCAGCTTCCCAAGGCAGGGTCTCCAGCCCCACGCCCTGTTCCCGATAGGGGAGCACGCGGCGGAATTCACCGCGTGGTTTGCGAGACGGCGTGGCGACCGATGGCAAGGTCCCGTCGAGCCAATAGGTTTCTCCGTCGATGGTCGCGCGCACCAGCACGTGGTCGAACAGCAGCGGGCTTGGCAGGCGCTGTTCAAGTCCGTCGTCGGCGCCTTGCGTCAGGTTGACCATCACGGCTTCGGCCGGGACGCCCAGCTCGCTCAGCAGCGCCAGCAGCAGAGCCGTCTTTCCCTTGCAGTCGCCATAGCGGCGCTGCCAGGTTTCCTCTGCACTCGCGGGCGACAATTTGCCCGCGTTGAGGCCAACAAAAACATAGCGGACCTGATCCTGCACCAGTTTAAGCGCGGCCTTTGCGCGGCCCATTTGCGTGGGATAGGCGGCAGCAATCCGCGCGGTCTCTTCGCGCAGCGGCGAGTCTGCGGGCAGCGCGGCAGCTTCTGTATAGAGCGCGGCGAACTTGCTCGACAGTTCGGCCCACGAGGCGAAGTCGGAATATTCGACCATTCGCCCCCAGGCGTAGCGGGGCGGGGCATCCTTGGGCGGTCGCAGCCTTTCGGGATTGTCGGCCTCTATGGTGATCGCGCTGTCGCCGCGTAGAACCATTTCGGAGAACGCCGGCGCGACTTTCGTGCGCGGCTCTTCACCCTCGGCCCACGAGAGTTGCAGTTTGAACCGTCCGGGCGGTGTTTGGTCCAAAAGCATCAGCAGGCCGTAGCTGTCGTCGACAAAGGTCCGGGGCTGCCCTGCGGTCGTCACCTCGTATTCGAGCTCGTCGCCCACGCGCAGATCGGGGATGGTGTAGACCGCCGTCAGTACACCGGTGATCATCGATTGTTCGAGCATGTCCTCGCGTCGCAGCACGTCGAACTCGGCCTGCTGGGTGAGGTCGATCACCTGCCCGTCGCGATAGATCTTCAACGTGTGCAATATGGGCTTGCTCGTGCCCGGATCCCAACTGAGGGTAATATTGCCAAGCTGCAGCGCGGCCGGGTTGAGCAATTTCATCCGCGAGCCGACATAGGTTTTCTCGATCCCATCCTCCAGCCGGACCAGATAGTCCTGCCGCCGCACGAAAACCGTTCCGGTCGCGTCCTCGGGCACTTCGAATAGCGCCGACGGCGCGACCCAGCTTTCGCGTGGGGCACGCTCGATCCCATCGTCCTGCGCATGAGCCGGTGCCATGATGGCGAGCGCAACCGCAGCCACCGCAGTGCGTGAGTAATACATCTGGCTTCCCCCTCTAGACCCGCCATCCGTAACGCGAATGGCGGGCAGGACAAAGAGAAACTGCCAGAATTCCGAAGCTTGGCGCTACTTCTTCTTGGGCACGCCGCGCATGCGGCCGCGATGGGCGGAAAGATCGAACACCTCGCCCGGCGTGTTGTCGTCGTTCTGCAGCACGCCCAGGCGCCGCGCGACTTCCTGGTAGGCTTCTTCCTCGCCGCCCAGATCGCGCCGGAAGCGATCCTTGTCCAGCTTCTCGCCCGAGTTCATGTCCCATAACCGGCAGCCATCGGGGCTGATCTCGTCGGCCAGGATCACGCGCGAATAATCGCCATCCCACAGTCGCCCGAATTCCAGCTTGAAATCGACCAGCCGAATGTCGACCGCAGCGAACATCCCGGCGATGAAATCGTTGATGCGGATCGCCATCGCCGCCATGTCCTGCATCTCTTCCTGGCTGGCCCAGTTGAAGCAGGCAATGTGCTCTTCCGCGATCAGCGGATCGCCCAGCGCATCGTCCTTGTAATAATATTCGATCAGCGTGTGCGGCAGCGGCTCGCCTTCTTCGAGGCCCAGCCGCTTGCACAGCGATCCCGCCGCGACATTGCGCACCACGACTTCCAGCGGGATGATCTCCACCTGCCGGATCAGCTGCTCGCGCATGTTCAGGCGGCGGATGAAGTGCGTGGGAATGCCGATATTGCCCAGCCGGGTGAACACATACTCGCTGATGCGGTTGTTGATCACGCCCTTGCCGTTGATCGTGCCCTTCTTCTCCGCATTGAAGGCGGTCGCATCATCCTTGAAATACTGGATCAGCGTGCCCGGTTCGGGGCCTTCATAGAGGATCTTGGCCTTGCCCTCGTAGATCTGGCGGCGACGCGACATGGGCTGGGATGTCCTTACAGCGTGGATGACTAAACAGCAGCGCCCCGACGTCTCGCGGGGAGAGGCCGGGGCGAGCGTTCGCCAATAGCGGCAAAGCGCGTGGAGGGCAATTGCGGTTGGCCCGCAGTGTCCGCTACCGCGCGGCGCATGAGCGATATCGTGATCGAACGCCTGCGTGGGCCCGCGCTGGATAGCGCACTGGACGACCTTGCGCGGCTGCGGATCGCGGTATTTGCGGAATATCCCTACCTCTACGAGGGTTCGCTGGATTACGAGCGCGAGTACCTGCGCGAATTCGCTGCCGAGCCGGGATCGGTGCTGATCGCAGCGCAAGACGGGGATCGCATCGCCGGCGCGGCAACCGCCTCGCCAATGGCAGGCCAGAAAGCTGCATTTCGTGCGCCGCTGGAGGCTGCGGGTTATCCGGCGAAGGATGTATTCTATTTCGGCGAGAGCGTGCTGCTGCCCGAATACCGCGGGCGGGGCATTGGCCATGCCTTCTTCGATGGGCGCGAGGCCGCGGCGCGAGAGGCCGGGGCGAAATGGGCGTGCTTCTGCGCGGTCGTCCGGCCTCGGGATCATCCCGCCCGGCCCGCCGACCATCGCCCACTCGATGCCTTCTGGCGTGCGCGCGGCTATGCGCCGATGCCGGGTGTCACCACGAATTTCGGGTGGGCGGAGCATGGTGGGTCAGGAGACATCGACCACATCATGCAGTTCTGGATGGGCGTGCTATAGCTCGCCAAGGTGCACTAGATCGCCGCTGTCCTACAGGCCCGCAATCGCGCTAGTCGTGCCGCATGGCTTCCAGCGCTGTCCTGTCTCTGCCGCTCTCGAACAGTGCCGAGCAGGCAGGCCGGTTTTTCCCCTTAAGACACTGTGTCAGGTGTGTCAGACGTTCCTGTCGGTCGCGCGTCCGAAGCGCAAAAACGGTATCCACTTTTGCTGGACGCGCTCCGGGCACGAGACTTGCGGAGCGCGTCGCAACAGGATGCGCGTCAGCCGTGCAGCTTGGCTGCCGTTTCGGCCACGCGCTTGCCGAGGTAACGTGCACCATCCAGTTCCACCTCGCTCGGCTGGCGACTTCCGTCGCCGCCTGCGATCGTGGTGGCGCCATAGGGCGCGCCCCCCTTGACCTCGTCCACGCCCATCTGGTCCTGAAAGCCGTAGTCCAGTCCCACGATGGTGCAGCCCATGTGCAGCAGATTGGTGAGGATCGAGAGCAGCGTGGTCTCCTGCCCGCCATGCTGGCTGGCGGTGGAGGTGAAGGCCGCGCCGACCTTGCCCACCAGTGCCCCCTTCATCCACAACCCGCCGGTCGTATCCCAGAAGGCCGCCATCTGGCTGGTCATCCGGCCATAACGGGTGGGGCTTCCGACCACGATGCCGTCATACTCGGCCAGTTCGTCCGGCCCATCGATTTCCTGGTGCCCCGGCATACCGGTGAACCCGGCGTTCTTGGCAACCTCTGCCGGCGCGGTTTCGGGCACGTGACGGATCACCGCCTCGGCGCCGCCTTCGCGAATACCTTCGGCAACGGCTTCGGCCATGCTCGAGGTCTGGCCGTAGGACGAGTAATAGAGGACGAGTATCTTGGTCATGCGCTTCCTTTCGCGAATTGTCCGGGTGTGAACCGTCAATGCGGAAGATGGGGCGCATGTTTCCCGGTGCACGATGGCTTTTCTTGGCCACTGCAAACGGAAATTGCTGTCAGTCCGGAAAAGGGCATCGCTGGAGCGGGGTCGTGGTGCCCAGGGGCGGAGTCGAACCACCGACACGACGATTTTCAGTCGTCTGCTCTACCACTGAGCTACCCGGGCGTCGCCACGACGGCGGACCAGCCATGCGGCAAGTGGTCCGGCGAGCGAATGAGTGCGGGCCTATGGCGAAGGTGCCAGCGCTTGGCAAGCCCTATCCGTGCGCTAGTCCTGTTCCCGCGCGATCTCATCCTCGCTGGCGGGTCGACCGGGCACCGAATAGCCATCGTTGAACCAGCGGTTGAGGTCCTTGTCGCGGCATCGCGCGGAGCAGAAGGGGGCGAACTCGTCGGTTGGCAACTTCGCGCGGCAGATCGGGCAGGGGCGGTTACTGGTGCTCATTGCGGTACGATCTGGGCCCAGTTGGCTTCCGCATCAAGGCGTGTGCTGTCGACGAGGCGTGCGGGCCGGCCCGTGCGTTTCTCCAGTTCGGTCATCCAGTGCGCCTGGATCATCGGCGCGACCCACCCGGTGCAATGCAGCTCTGTGATACCGGGCCCATCCAGGTGCTCTGCCTGCCGGAGCAATCGCCGCGCTATCGCCCCTTCGCGGTCCTGCACGATCAGGCCGAGTAGCGATGGCCGCCGGAGCCTTGCGACGATCTGGACAAAGCCGAAGCCGTTCATCGCAGTCCGCTCGTGCGGCCAGTCCGCAAGGGCATCGGCCAGCGCCGCGTCGATCCGCTTGCGGTGGGCCTTCTCGGCCAAGGTCGGGAAATCGATCCCGATATTCCCGCCTATGTCCATCCGCGCGAACATCCGGGCCAGCGGCTGCACCGCGGATGCGGCGAGCCGATCGGGTGCATCCTCGCCGTCGATATCGATCAGGAGCATGGCCGGGGTGGGGTATGGCAACAGCGAGCCGGAAGCGAACGCGACGCACTGCCCATCGGCTTCGCTCCACAGCTCGTCCCACTCCACCTCCGGGGGAAAGCGTCTTACGGCGCGCACCGACTCGCCTTCATCCTCCAGCTGTTCGGCAAGACCCGGCGCCTCGCGCAGCGGCAGGTCGCTGGGGCGGCATTGTGCGAGCTTGCGGCGGCCAGCCTCCCACACGCGTGAACGGGTGACCGCCAGCCGCATGGTCGCGCCTTCGCTGGCATTGTGAGGCAGCTTGTCGACATGGGCGCGCTCGCCATTGGAGAACAGGCCGATACCGCGCGGGGTGCCGGCATGACGGATCGTCAGCCGCGCATTCTCGACCTGGCCTGCCACCAGTCCGCCGGGCCAATGGAGCCGTGCAGCTACGATGGTCGACCCCTCCAGGCGAACGGCGCGTTCCTCGCCGATTCCCTGTTCGACCAGCCACTCAGCCAAGGGCGATTCCCGCCGCCTTTAGCAGAGCGCGCGTTTCGAACAGGGGCAGGCCGACCACGCCCGAATGGCTGCCCGAAAGGAAGTCGATCAACCCGGCTGCGCGGCCCTGGATCGCATACCCGCCCGCCTTGCCGATTCCCTCGCCACCGGCAGCGTAGTGTGCAATCTCGTCCCCCGAGAGCCGCTTGAAGCGGACCTGCGAGGTGGTGCAGCGGATGCGCTGCGTGCCGTCTGCGTCGATTACGCAGATGGCGGAATGGACGCGATGGCGACGGCCCGAGAGCAGGCGCAGGAATGCCGCCACGTCATCTTCGGAAGATGCCTGCGGGAGAATGCGCCGCCCCAGCGCGACGGTGGTATCTCCGGCAAGGATCACCTCGCCATCCTGTCGGGCCACCGCGAGTGCCTTCTCGCTCGCCATGCGTTGTGCATAGGGGAGGGGCAATTCGCCCTTGCGCGGTTCCTCGTCGATATCGGGCGAGCGGATATCGTCCGGCGTCACACCGATCTGCGCCAGCAGGTCGCGTCGCCGTGGGCTGGAACTGGCAAGGACGAGGCGTGGTGTCATCACGCCTGCTATCAGCTTGAGGGTGCGCCCTGCGGGCCGGGGCCGCCACGGCCCGGCATGAAGCGGTACGTGATCCGGCCCTTGGTCAGGTCGTACGGGGTCAGTTCGACCAGCACTTCGTCACCCGTCAGCACCCGGATGCGGTTCTTGCGCATCTTGCCTGCGGTGTGGCCCAGGATCTCGTGGCCGTTCTCAAGCTCTACCCGGAACATCGCGTTGGGCAGCAGCTCGACAACCCGACCGCGCATTTCGAGGAGCTCTTCTTTAGCCATGAATTGATCGTGTCCTTATGCAGTTCGTCGAATTTCCCGGCGATTTAGCGATCATGGGTCGAAAAGGGAAGTGCGCGTCAGCAACGGGAAAGCTTCGCGCGACAATTCGTTACGAGCCGAGGTTTGCTTTTGTATCAGCCCGCTGCAAGGGCCTGTGGCGGGGCAGATACAATTTTTTCGAGGATTTACGCCCTAATGACGTTCTCCCCCCGCCTTGCCACCCAGGTTTCCGTGCTTGCGCTCGCTGCGACGGCTGTTGCGCCGGCTTTGGCCCAGGAAGACCCCGACGCCGCTCCGCTGATCAGCCAGACATCCGATCCGGTTGAGCCGGACCAGGGCAACACCATCATCGTTACCGCAGATCGTATTCGCGGTTCGGTTGATACCGACGTGCCCCCGGTGATCGAATTAACCGAGGCGGACATCGCATCTTATGGTGCGGATTCGCTGACCGACCTGATCGCGCAGCTTGCCCCACAGACCGGTTCCGGGCGCGGTCGCGGTGAGGGGCGGCCTGTGATCCTGGTCAACGGGGAACGCATTGCCAGCTTCCGCGAACTGCGCCGTTACCCGCCGGAGGCGATCCAGAAGGTGGAAGTCTTCCCGGAAGAGGTCGCGCTGCAATTCGGTTACCGGGCCGACCAGCGGGTCATCAACTTCATCCTGAAAGACAATTTCTCCAGCCGCGAGGTCGAGCTGGAATATGGCGGCTCGCTGGAAGGCGGGGCCGAGAATGGCGAGATCGAAGTCTCGCAACTCGTCATCGCTGGCCCGCGCAGGTTCAATATTGCGGCGGAGATCAACGCAAGTTCGATGCTGACCGAGGACGAGCGCGATATTGTCCAGACGCCCGGCAGCCAGCCGACCGTTGCGACCGACCCGAATCCTGCACCTTTCCGCAGCTTGCGAGGGTCGGGCCAGTCCTACGAGTTGGAAGGGTCCTTTAACACCGCGATAAGCGAGGGCGCGAATGCCAAGGCGATTTCGCTCAACCTGTCGGCGGCGCAAACCTATTCGCGCTCGCTTTCAGGGTTGGAGATCGTCACGCTGACCGATGGTGCGGACAGCGAGATTCGGGCGATCGATGCCGATCCACTGACCCGCCTTTCGCGCACGACCACGGTTTCGGGCGGCGGTTCCTATCGCGAAACGCTCGGCGATTTCGATTTCGACCTCACCGCCGATATCAGCCATGTCGAAAGCGAGAGCGATATCGACATCCGGCGCGACCTTACCGTGCTGCAGGATCAGGTCGATGCCAACACGCTGGAGATCGACGGCCAGCTTCCGGCCATTTCGCCCCTAGGCTTCGATCGCGCGTCCAGCCGGACGACGACTGCCGCGGGCCGCTCGACCTTGCGTGGCAGCCCTTTCACCATGCCTGCGGGCGAGGTGAACATGACGCTCGCGGCAGGTTACGACTGGACGCAGGTGGTAAGCGAGGACACGCGCAGCGGTCTGGGCCAGAACGTACTGAAGCGTGGCGACATCAACGGACAGGCGAACCTCAACATTCCGCTGGCGAGCGAGCGGGAGGGCTTCCTCGGCGCTCTGGGAGAACTCAACCTCAATCTCGCGGGCGATATCAACCACTTTTCGGACTTCGGCACGCTGACCGGATCGACAGTCGGGCTCACGTGGGAGCCGCTTGACGGGCTAACGCTGAGTGCCACCCGGATTGCGCGAGAAGCAGCGCCGGGGCTGTCGGCGCTGGGCGACCCGACGATCCAGACCTTCAATGTGCCCGTGTTCGACTTCGCGACCGGCGACAGCGTGCTTGCCACCGTGACCACCGGCGGCAACCCCCTGCTGCCGGCATCGAGCCAGACCGATTACAAGTTTAGTGCGAACTACGAACTGGGGCTGTTCGACCGGTCGAACATCCTTGTCGAATATTTCGACAACAGCGCGAAGAACACGACTGAAAGCTTCCCGCTGCTGACCTCCGAAATCGAAGCGGCGTTTCCCGACCGCGTGACCCGCGACAGCGGCGGCAATCTGGTGGCGCTCGACCAGCGACCGATCACCTATGCCGAGCGCAGCAGCAAGCGGCTTCGCTATGGTATCAACCTGTTCGGCCGCGTCGGTCCCGAGCCGGACCAGAGTGGCAGCGGTGGAGGAGGCCGCGGGGGCCGCTTTGGCGCAGCGGCTGCATCCGGCAGTGGTGCCGGATCGACGAGCGGCCCACCTGCAGGTGGTGCTGGCCCTATGGGGCGCGAGCAATTCCAGCAGATGCGCGAGCAATTTTGCGCGACCGAGCCGGGCACCGTGCCCGATCTCTCGCAGGTCCCGCCTTTTATTCGTGATCGCTTGACCAACGAGGACGGTACGGTGAACACCGAGCGGCTGGCTCAGGCGCGCGAGCGTATCTGCAGCGGCGATGGCCCCGGTGCGGGCGGACCGGGCGGATTCGACCCTGCGCAGGTCGCCGCCATTCGCGAAACGCTTTGCGTTGCACCCGGCGGCGATGCCCCGCTCGACATCTCGAAATTGCCTGAGCGCCTGCGACAGCGCCTGACCAATGAAGATGGCTCGCTCAACGAAGAACGGCTTGCGCGCCTTCGCGAGGGGATTTGCCAAGGTGATAACGCCGAGAACACCCAAGCCGGCGAGGGCCAGCGAGGCGGCGGTGGTCGTAGCGGCGGCGGTCGTCGTCGCGGCGGTGGCGGACCCTTTGGTGGTGGCGACGGGCAGGGGCGCTGGAACCTCGCGCTCTATCACTCGATCGAGTTCGAGAACACGGCCCTGATCGCACCGGGTGTGCCCGTGCTCGACTTCCTCGATGGCGATGCCTCGGGCCAGTCGGGCGGCGTGCCGCGTCACCAGATCGAACTGGAAGGCGGCTTGTTCTACAAGGGTATCGGTACGCGCCTGAGCGGCAACTACCAGAGCGCAACGCGCGTCGACGGTAACGACCTGACAGGTTCGCAGGACCTCTATTTCGGCGATCTCGTCACCTTCGACCTGCGCGTATTTATGAACCTGGAACAGCAGGGATGGCTGACCGGCGACAATCCGGGCTTCTTCAAGGGCGCGCGCCTGTCGCTGAGGGTCGATAACCTGTTCAACACCCGGCAGGAGGTGGTCGACGGCAACGGCGACACGCCGATCCGTTTCCAGCCTGCGCTGATCGACCCGCTGGGTCGGACGGTCTCGGTGGAATTCCGCAAGCTTTTCTAGCGGTCAGGTGGCGTATGCGGGGCGTGCAGCCTATCTAGGCGCGCATGCCCCGTACACCGGCAGACACCAAGGCCAATCGCCCGCATGATCCGCGCGGCAAGGAGCGCTTCAACGAGGAGCGCGCCGCCTATACGGTCGCGAGTGCGCAGCCAGACCTGGAGGCCGGCGTCAAGGCGATCCGCGAGACGGTGAGGACTCTGCCGCCGCGCCCCGGCGTGTACCGCATGCTCGATGCGCGCGGCGACGTACTCTACGTCGGCAAGGCGCGTAGCCTGAAAGCGCGGGTGGCGAATTACACGCAGGTGGCCGCGCTTTCCAATCGGTTGCAGCGGATGGTCAGCCAGACGCGCAGCATGGAGATCGTCACCACGAATAGCGAGGCAGGTGCGCTGCTGCTCGAAGCGCAATTCATCAAGCGCTACCGCCCGCCGTTCAACGTCCTGCTGCGCGACGACAAGAGCTTCCCTTTCATCCTGCTGCGCGCCGACCACGCCTTTCCCCGCATCCACAAGCATCGCGGTGCGCGCCGTGCCAAGGGCAATTATTATGGCCCTTTCGCCAGCGCGGGCAGTGTCAACAAGACGCTTAATGCGCTGCAGAAACTGTTCCTGCTGAGGTCTTGCACGGACAGCTTTTTCAACAATCGCGACCGGCCGTGCCTGCTTTACCAGATAAAGCGTTGCTCGGGCCCCTGCGTAGGCCGGATCGACGAGGCAGGCTACGACGAGCTGGTGCGGCAGGCGAAGGATTTCCTCGGCGGGAAGTCCTCCTCCGTGCAGACCGATCTGGAACGCCAGATGGCGGAAGCGGCCGAAAAGCTCGACTTCGAAACCGCCGCGATCCTGCGCGACCGGCTGCGCGCGGCGACTTTCATTCAGGGTGCGCAGGCTGTGAACGCCACTGGCGTGGGTGATGCGGATGTCTTCGCACTCGCCGCCAAGGGCGGACAGATTGCAGTGCAGGCCTTCTTTATCCGGGGCGGGCAGAACTGGGGCCACCGCGCCTTCTTCCCCACCCATACTCAGGATGTAGACAAGGACGAGGTGCTCGCCCGCGTCATCATGCAGTTCTATGAGGAGGTGCCGCCACCGCGCACAGTGCTGGTGGACCGCGACCTGCCGGAAGCCGAACTTCTGGCGCAGGCGCTATGCGAAGCGGCGGAGCACAAGGTCGAAATTTCAGTGCCCCAGCGCGGCGACCGGCGGCGGCTGATGGAGCAGGCCCAGCGCAATGCAGTCGATGCGCTCGACCGGCGGCTGGCGGAGACGGGCACCAAGGCGAAGCTCAACCGCGAACTCGCCGAATTCCTGGAGTTGGAAGAGCCGCCCCAGCGGATCGAAGTCTACGACAACTCGCATATCCAGGGCGCGAAGGCGGTGGGCGCGATGGTGGTTGCGGGCCCCGAAGGTTTCGAGAAAAACCAGTACCGCAAGTTCAACATCAAGACCGCGCAGACCAACGACGATTTCGGGATGATGCGCGAGGTCATGCAGCGACGCTTCCGCAACCTGGCGGAGAATCCCGACGGGGAGGAGGGCAAGCGCAACAGTCACGAAACCGTGTGGCCCGATCTGGTCCTGATCGACGGGGGTAAGGGCCAGATGTCTTCCGTGCGCAATACGCTGGCCGAGATGGGGATCGAGGATGTCCCGCTGATCGCCATCGCCAAGGGCCCCGATCACGGCCGCGAGGGCCGCGAGGTATTCCACTTCCCCGACGGGCGGGAGAAGACGCTGCCGGTCAATTCACCGCTGCTGTTTCACCTCCAGAACCTGCGTGATGAGGTTCACCGCTATGTCATCGGTGCGCACCGGGCGAAGCGCAGCCGCGCGATTACCGCCTCACCGCTGGACGAGATTCCGGGCATCGGCCCGGCCCGCAAGCGCGCGCTGTTGCTGCATTTCGGCACCGCGAGCAAGGTGCGGGCCGCTGCGCTCGACGATCTGAAACGAGCGCCGGGCATCAGCGATGCAGTGGCGCAGCAGGTTTTCGATTTCTACCACGCCGGGTCGTAAGGCGATCGAGTATCTGGAAGACTTCGCGGAAAGGCTGTAAGCAAGGAGCCAATTCCTTTCCTTCAGGACCGGTTTTCTACAGTACAGATGCGGACGACCTCACCCATGCAGACCGTCATCCGCAGCCTGCGCGGTCCTGGCTTGCAGGAGGACTGGCGGAGTTCCCGCGCGGTCCTGTGGATGGCAGCGGCCTTCGCGATTGCGGTGGCGCTGATCCCTGCGCTCACCGGCGAATGGCAGCAGCAGGCGCTTGCCGAGCTCTCCGGCCTCGCCTCACGCTATTTCGCCGAAGGTGGACTGGCGGGTTTCGCGCTTGGTGGCGCAAGCGCAGCGGGATGGGGCCTTTTGCTGTCCAGCAACGCGCTGATCATCATCGCTGCGTGGTTCGCGCTTGAAAGCGCCTTGGTTGGCTGGCCAAAGAACCTCAAATGGATCGGATTCATCATCGCGGTGCAGGTCGGCATGGTCGGCGTCTATTTCTTCGCCAACCCCTATATCCAGATGGTCCTTCCGGTGGGGCTGTTCGACCCGCTGTTATCCCTGCGGTCCGATGTGTTGCCGCAAAGCCTGCGGTTCGTGTTCGATATCCTGCTGGCAATCCTCGTGATCCTGATCCGCGGTTTTTTCAATTACTGGAAACACCGCGCGAGCCACGAGATTCCCTTTCTGTGGCATTTCCACGCGGTACATCACAGTATCGAGGACCTGGATGCCGTGACCGATATTGCCCATCCGGTCGACGACCTGCTGGGGCGGGCGGCGACTATCATCATGGCGGCGCTGATCGGCTTCGAGTACCAGACTTTCGCGGTGCTGGTCGCGCTGCACACGGTTTACGGGCAGCTGCACCACACGCGCGCACCGCTCAACCTCGGGCCGCTGGGCAAGATCATTGTCGATCGCAATTTCCACCTTACGCACCACAGCATCGACCCGAAATATTTCGACCGGAACTACAGCGGATCGCTGGTCCTCTACGACAAGCTGTTCGGCACCTATGAGGCGCCCGACGACAAGCCGATAACCACCGGTATTCCGGGCCACCACCAGCCTGCAAACGTCTGGGAGTTCGCGACGGCCCGTCTGCGCCCGCGCGACTGAGCGATCAGGCCTTGCCTGCCTTCAGACGCCGTTCCTGAAAGGCGAAGCGTGCCGCTTCGCCGACATCGCCCTGGAACGACACGTTCACCGCGCCGCCGATCACCGATCCGACCAGCGGGACCACAGCGCCTACGCGGCGGCGGAACAGGGCGATGGCAAGCGCGCGGGATACGCGCTCCACTGCCTGTTCGATGATCGGCTCGATCTCGTCAGCGGGCATTTCTGTCAGGTTTCCGTCGGAGCCGATGCCAGCTTCCAGCGCGGCAAGCCTTTCGGCACGGAGCGTTTTGTCGTTGAGGCCCGCCAGCTCCAGCACCTGCAGGCGGAACAGCCGCTCGCGCGCGCCCTTGCCATCGTACCCATAGGCGCGGCCCGTATCGCGGATACAGCGCAGGGCCAGCGCGAGGGTCGCGGGGATGTCGAGCCCCATGGTCAGGATGCCGCCGATGCCCGATGCCGCGCCGGTCGTGCCGCTGATCGCGCGGGTGGCAATGGCGACGCGTTCGGCGGCGTTCTGGCAGGCTGCGAGATCGCTCAGGTCGTGGTCGAACCTGACCAGTTGCGGCGCACCGATTGCCTGGTCGATGCCTTGCAACACCCCGCGGACGAGCCCGCTGGGCACGAAGCCTGCGACCGCCCCGCCGACGGGATTCGTTATTATCTCGAACCCGCGCCCGATGATGGAGGGGCGGGAATTGCGGTAGGCCTGTTGCTGCTTCTCGAAATCCATGCCTCGCGAACGGGCAGACCCCGCCCGCGTTCCGCAATCAACCCCTGTTGCCGCTTTTTGGAGGCGGTTCAGTTTTCCACGCGCTTCAGATCGAGATCGTGGAAGTCGTAAGAAAAGTCGGTCAGATCGGAGATCGCCTTCATCTTCATCCCGGTCACCTTGCCGTTCTCGACCGTGAAATCGACAAAAGCATCGGCCTTCAATGAGCTGTCCGGCCAGAAAGCGGCGAACCGGTCTTTTTCGTAGTGGGTCAGGTCGCCATCCAGGATTTCGCTGCGGCCCATGTCTATGAAGAGACCGTCGCCCTGCATGCGGATGCGGACCTCGCCGTACCACGGATCGCGATAGGTCCCCACATATGCCGACAGCGGCAGGCTGGGCGGTGCGGCACCTTCGGGCGTGCCGGTCGCCGTGTCGGCGATCAGCTGCGTGCCTGCCGCTTCGGCCTTCGCGAATGCGCCACCCCAATCGGTAATAAAATCGTTTTCGGGGTGGCCCAGAAGCGCCACCGCGACGTGATAGTTGAAGGTGGAAGGCGCGCTGCGATAATCATTGCTCGCGCTGAACAGCACGAGGTTGTCTTCCGGGATGATCATGAAATTGCTGACCACACCGGGTGCTCCCCCGCCGTGGCTGACGAGCAGGCGGCCTGCAAAATCCTGCGTGAACCACCCCAGCGAGTAGGCCGAAAGGTGAGACAGGCCTGCTGCACGCAGCCTCCCACTCACGCCGGTCGGCGTCACCCCCTGCCACACTTCGCGCACCTGCTTCTCGCTCAGCAGGCGTTTGCCGCCTTCGGTCACGCCTTCGTCGAGCCAGAAGCGGCCCCAGGTCATCATGCCATCCGTGTTGCACCAGATGCCGCCCGCAGCGCTCCATGTTTCCGAAAACGCGAGCCGTTCGTCGATGGGAACGCCTGCCTCCGCGCCAGCCGCGCGCTCGTGCCCGGTCACGAACGGCGCCCCTGCCGGGATCCGACTTTTGTCGGCCACGCATTGGCCCATGCCGACCGGGACGAGGATTTCGTCAGTCACGAATTCCGCCCAGCTCTTGCCGGAGACACGCTCCACGATTTCGCCCGCCACGATGTAGAGCAGGTTGTCGTAGGCATATTCGGAGCGGAAAGCCGAGCTTGGGCGAAGGTGCGGCAGGGCCGCGATAATATCTTCCGGCTTCGCGTCTCCATCCGGCCAGATCAGCAAGTCGCCCGCGCCTAGCGGTAGGCCGGATCGGTGAGTCAGCGCATCGCGCACGGTGAATTCTTCGCTGACCCACGGGTCCCACATCGCAAATTCGGGGATGTAGGTGCGAACGGGTGCGTCCCAGTCGACTTCGCCCCGGTCGACGAGGATTGCGAGCGCGGTGGTGGTGAAAGCCTTGGATATGCTGGCGATCGGAAACAGCATGTCCTGCGTCACCGGTCGATTGGTGCCTTCTTCGGCGAGCCCTTGGGCGCCCTGCCAAACGGTCTCTCCATCGATCGAAACGGCCGCGACCATTCCGGTCGAATCATAGGCCTGCATCGTGCGCTGGAGTGCCGCGTCGTAATCGACCGATGCAGTTGCATCGGCAGCGGGCTGTGCCTGGGGCGCCTGCTCGGCCGCATTGAGGGGTGCTGCGGCGAAGAGTGCGGTGGGGAGGAGCAGCAAGGCTCCGGTCCTGGCGAAGTTCATGCGTGTAATGCTCCCGTTATCGCCTCGTTATGCCGATATTGGGGGCCCTAGCCAACGGCCGATTGAAGGTGAGCTGTGTCAGTTCGGCTTAGGCCGCCGTTTGCGCATCATCCCTTCCTGCGCGACGCTGGCCACCAGCGTGCCGCCTTCGGTAAAGATGCGCCCGCGATTATAGCCACGCCCGCTCCCCGACCAGGGGCTGTCGGTATCGTAGAGTAGCCATTCGTCGGCGCGCGCCGGTGCGTGGAACCAGATCGCGTGGTCGAGGCTGGCGCCGACCAGTTCGTTCCTCATCCAAGAAAGGCCATGCGCAATGGCCGCCGTGCCCAGCAGCGTATAATCGCTGGCATAGGCGATCACGGCGCGATGCAGGGCCGGATCGTCCGGCAGGGCGCCGACCGTCTTGAACCAGGTTTGCGACTTGGGCTCGCGCGGTTCGTTATGCATCCAGTGCAGGCCATCGACCGGGCGCATTTCGATCGGGCGCGGGCGCAGCATGAAGCGGCGCTGGCCCTCGCTCATCTGGTCGAGCTTGTCGGCGAAGATTTCGCGCCGCAACTTCTGGTCGGATTTGAGCTCAGAGGGATCGGGGACATGCGGGAAGGGCATGTTCTCGTGCGAGAGCCCTTGTTCGTGCGCCTGGAAACTCGCGGTAAGGTTCAGGATCGGGGTTCCGTCCTGGCTGGCAACGGCACGGCGGTTGGCGAAGCTGCGGCCATCGAAATCGCGCGCAATATCGTAGGTGATCGGCGGACCTTCTTCGCCGCCGCGCAGGAAGTAGGCATGCAGCGAGTGCGCTTCCTTGCCATCGGTGATGCTCGCCTGCGCTGCCTGCAGCCCCTGTGCGATAACCTGGCCGCCGAAAACGCGACCGATCCCGTCGACTTGCGGCTTGCCACGGAAACGGTCGGTGTCGATGCGTTCGACCGTCAGCAGGTCGACAAGTTGCGCGGTAAGCTCTGCCGGATCGACGGGATCGTGTTCGCTGAAATCGGTGCTGTCGGATGTGGTTTCGGTCATGTCCCGTCTGTGCGGGCCCTTTCCGCAAGCGTCAAGCGTCGCCGCGTTGCCATTGCTGCCAGCCATAGCCGGCCAGACCGATTGCGATGAACAATTCGCGATATTCGGTGCTGTCGTATGGCATAACCATGGTGTCTCCCCAAACGAGGTGGAGGACCTGCGCGAGCACGACCCACGATGTCAGCGCACACCATAATATCTTTTCGCCGCGCGAAGCGGCAGTCGCGGCAAAGGCAAAGCAGGCGGCCAAGCCTATCCAGAACGCCGCCTGCACGGGCAGCAAGGTCCAGTGGCTGTAGGTGAAGATCAGCATCGGCGCCGATAGAGCGGCAACCGTGCGAGTGGGCAGTAACGGGAAGATGGCCCGAAAAGCAGGCCATCGGCCCAGCGCGCTCTCGCGCAGCAAGGGAATGAACATCAGGAATATCCCGGTGCCCGCGTATAGCGCTAGCTCGGCGATGTCCGTCTGGAAGTTGTGCAGGTTGAACTCTCCCTGCCAATTGCGCGCGGCAACGCTTTCAGGCGCGTCGAAACCAATTTGGCGCTGAAGCCAGCTGACCTCTTCACCCGCCATGACGAAGAACAGGAAGCAGAGTGCGGCTGCGCCAAGCGCCCGGAGCCGATGGGATTTTGGGGTACTGCGCAATTCCTTGCGCAGGCTTAATGCCATCAGGGTAGAGGCAAAGATCAGCAGCAGCGCACTGAGCCACTCGATCGCGCTGTCTTCGGCGCCAACCCTTGCATAAGCAACCGGACTGGCGAGGAGCAGTCCTGCCGCTGCAACCGAGAGCGCAGCGATCGCCCAAGAGACGCGGCGAGCTCCCGCCGACACTGGCTCGGGGCGGAGGCCGGTGCGCCACAATGCCGCGACCATGGCCAGACACAAAACCGCATTTACCGAACGGCGGAACCAGTGCCATTCGTCATGCAGCGGTACTTCCTCGCGCGCAAAGTGCCAGCCGAAGAAAGCCTGCTCGAACGCAGACATTCCGATCAGGTACACGCCAAGTAATGCTGCCGCCGCCAGCGCGATCGGGGTGGTACTCTTCACCGCTCGTCCTTCCAGCGAAGGCCCAGCAGCTTTGCCGCCACGCCTCCGCGCACGAAAAGCAGGTCAAGCAGGGATGACGCGGGCTCTGCACCCATCTCTGTCTTATAACCTGCGTCCCCGACACCCCAGCTTACGCGGGTGATGCCATCCGCAGCTGCATGGGCAAAATCGTCGTATAGCAAGACCCGGCCCGGGCCGAACTTGGTGAAGCGGTCGTCGAAGTTATTGGCGATGTAATAGCGCGTGTCGCCCGCTTCGACCCCAAAGGTAAAGGCTGCGGGCGTCTCGCCCAGCCACAGGATACTGCCGAAGAGCTTGGCGGCGAGCCGGGGATCGCTGCATAACCCTTCCCAATAGGCACGCATTGTCTGGTCACTGAACTTCGTGTCGCCGCCATCGTCGAGCTTGCCGAGCCAGCTTGCCTCCTCGATCGCGGCCATCGCATCGCGGTGCGAGGCGGTCCAATCGAGCCCAGTGAAGAATTCCACCCGTAACTTTCCGTGGCGTTCTTCCAGCCTGCGTTTGCGCCAGCGGTTCTTGCGCTGTGTCTTGCTGCTTGGCCATTTGCCATTCGCAGCGGGGGCAAGATCGAGCTCGAACACGGTCCCGAGCTGTCGGGCAAGCACAGTCCAGCCAGCCTCGCGAGCGGCGGGGAGGAGGGTGGCGAGGGCTGGATCATCCGCCTCGACCGGGCCGAGCCTCCAAATGCGGCCCAACCGGCCGCGTTGTGCTTCCATTGCTGCAGCCAGGCTATCGACCGATGCGTCCGCAGCGATCGGGACGGAGCAATAGGGCCAGTAGCAGCCCGCAATCTCGCGAACAGACAATGGACCAAGTCGGCGTTCGACAAGCGGGAAAGCCGCGATTGCCTGGGCATCCTCGTCGCTAAGCAGCACAGTCTCGGACTCTCTGGCATCGGCGGTAAACCATTTGCCACGCAGGAACGACCTGCGCGGATCGTCTGCCTCGGCCAGAGCGTCAATCTGCGAGAGTGTGTTGGCCTTCGCCGCTATGGGGCTCAGTGCATTCATTTTGCTGCGATGGGCGGCGGAGGAGGCCCGAATACCTTATACCAAGCGCGGTAGCCGATACTCTTTGCCTTGTTGGAACCCGGCCAGCGCCTGGGCGGGGCGGGGTCCAGCCCGGCGCGACGCAGCACGGCATTGAAGCACCGTGCACCAGCCTCGTCATAGCTCCAGTCCGACCGCCATGTGATGCTGAGCGAGATCGAGCTTTCCGGACCGTTCCTGACGAAGTGCGGCGCCATGACGGGCACGAACAGCGCCTCGCCCGGCCCGATCGGATAATCGGTGCCGCCGCTGGCAAGCTCTTCGTGCCACACAAGTTCGCGCGGGCCACCAAGGTGATAGCTTTCGTGCATCAGGTCGGGCGCATAGCGCGCGTCGCCTGCAGGAAACTGCGTCATTGCCTTGCTGCCCTGCAATTGCAGCAGGATGTTGTGCTCGGGGTCGAAATGGTAGGGAGTCACCGCATCGGGGCTGGAGATGAACACGAAGGCCTGTGGGTGCAGCATCGCGCCCGTTTTCGCTTCGATGGCGGGCCGCAGTTCCTCTAGTAAGGCAAGCAGCAGCGCGCGATATGACTCATCCTGCTCGATATTCTTGAGCACCGCCCACGAATTGGTCTCGGCAATCCGATGAATGGTGTCCTGGATGCTCAACCCTGTCTGTTCGGGCTTACCATCGACACCGATCGGCAGGTCGCCGCGATTATATTCGATCGCGCTTTCCGGTAGCCTACCGGCGAGTTCGGCCAATGCGTCAAGCTGCAACAGCGGGTGGTCGCGCAGCCGATGTTCCAGCACCAGCGGTTGTTCGGGATAGGCAGCGGCGAATGCGGCGCGCGAACTTGCGGGGAACACGGCGTCGGTTGTGGGCGCATCGTTGTGAAGCAGTTTAGTTGGGGCGTTCATGGGCGATCTTTCCCTGCGATCTTGCGGGCTTCGTAAGCGATGAGTTGCGCGCCGAGCGTGCGGCGGCATCGCCCCCCAATGGCGACATTGCGGGCAACGACACTACGCTGGCCGCGCCAGAAATGGTCGATCATCGGGTGGTCGGGTGCGGCGCAGCTGTCGCACCACGCGACATCATCGCGCGCCAACAAATCGAGATTTTCCTTTTGCAGGAGCACTCCGGGAGAAAAGCGAGCATAGCGCTCGTCAAAGGCGGTTTTGAAGCTGAAGGTCCCGGGCGGGCTGAGGAAGGTGGCGAGCATGGCGATGGGTTCACCGTCGAGCGTCAGAGAGAGACCTTCCACCCGGCCGAGCCGTGCGGCGCCGAGCAGGCTCTCGCGGAAAAAGCGCGCGCGTGCGGGATCGCCTGCAAGCGAAGAGCCTGCACGGCCTTTCCAGCTTGCCGCTTCGAGCGCAAGAAACCGGTCGGCGAATATTTCCACCGCTTCGGGATCGCTCGCGCGTTCGACCGAAAGGCTGCCCTGTTCACCAAGGCGCCGGGCCTGCCGGCGCAGCTCCTTGCGTTTCTTGTTCGGCAGCGACTGCGCGAAGTAGTCTTCCGGCGACAGATCGGAGGAGAGCAGGGCGCGTTCTTCCCGCTCAACCACATCGACGACCCGCGCTTCCTCCTGCGCGACAACATCCAACGCGGTATCCGGGGCGCATCCTTCGGGCATGGTCGGCAGATGCAGGAAGCAGGCGAGCCCGGCGTGATCGTCGACCCAGCGGAGCAATTCTCTCCAGAACATCGCTTCGAAGCCGCGCGCCACCAGCGGTACGCCGCAAAAGGCATTGTCATGCAGCCAGACCGACAGGTTCGGCACGGGGCGACGATAATAGGACCTGGCGAACGCGAGCGGTACCAGCCCTGCCAGCTTTCCGTCGAGCCGCATCTGGGCGATCAGCACCTGGCCTTGCGGGTCGAAGGCATGCAGCGAAGGGGTAAGAAACCACCGCTCGAAGAAAGAGTTAGGCTCGCTGGCCGCGAGGCCGAGCATGTCCCACTCTGCATCCTCAGGCATAGCTTTTGGCCAGGGCGCGACAACGAACTGCGGCGCAGAACCGCTCGCATCGTCGAATTGAGTATCCACCAAGACCATCGAAGCCCGCCGCCTGTTTGCGCTTTCCAGCCCTTACCGAGGCGTTAAGCCTAAGGCGGAAAGCCTAGGATTTGCTTAAATGCAGACAGGTCTCAGGGCCGGGGCGTATAAAAGAAAGGGCGCGGCCCCTGACTGGAACCGCGCCCCCCTGGTGTTGGGTTTGGTGTTGTCCGGCTTAGCCGGCAGCACCTGCCGCCAGCGCGGCCAGCAACAGCAGCGCGACGATATTGGTGATCTTGATCATCGGGTTCACCGCCGGACCGGCAGTGTCCTTGTACGGATCGCCCACGGTGTCACCGGTGACCGCAGCATGATGCGCCTCGGATCCCTTGCCGCCGTGGTTGCCATCCTCGATGTACTTCTTGGCGTTATCCCACGCACCGCCGCCCGCGGTCATGGAAAGCGCGACGAACAGGCCGCCCACGATCACGCCCAGCAACAATGCGCCGAGTGCCGCGAAGCCGTTTGCCTGGCCGGCAATCAGCGTGATCACGAAATACACGACGATCGGCGTGAGCACTGGCAGCATCGAGGGCACGATCATTTCCTTGATCGCGGCCTTGGTCACCAGATCCACCGTCTTGGCATAGTTCGGCTTGCTGGTGCCCTTCATGATGCCGGGGTCGGCGGCGAACTGGTCGCGCACGTCCTTCACCACGTCGCCAGCAGCACGTCCCACTGCGGTCATGCCCATCGCGCCGAACAGGTAGGGCAGCAATGCGCCCAGCAGCAGGCCAACGATCACATACGGGTTCTCGAGGCTGAAATTGACCTCGATATCGGGGAAGAACTCCGCGAGGTCGGTGGTGTAGGCCGCGAACAGCACGAGTGCCGCGAGGCCCGCCGAACCGATGGCATAGCCCTTGGTCACGGCCTTGGTGGTGTTGCCCACCGCGTCGAGCGCGTCGGTCTTCTCGCGCACGCTGTCGTCCAGCCCCGCCATTTCGGCAATGCCGCCCGCATTGTCGGTCACCGGACCATATGCGTCGAGCGCCACGACCATCCCGGCCAGCGCCAGCATCGCGGTCGCCGCATAAGCAATCCCGATCAGGCCTGCGAGCATGTAGGCGATGATGATCCCGGCAACGATCACCAGCGTGGGCAGCGCGGTCGCTTCCAGCGAAATCGCGAGGCCCTGGATCACGTTGGTGCCGTGGCCCGTTTCCGATGCCTTGGCGATCGAGCGGACCGGGCGATACTCGGTGCCCGTGTAGTACTCGGTGATCCAGATGATCAGGCCGGTGATCAGCAGGCCGAGCATGGAGGCCCAGAACAGGTCCATGCCGTTGAAGCTGGCCAGCTCACCTCCGCCAAGTTCCGTGTTCATGTCGCCGAGCGCCCAGCTCATGACCCCGTAGATCGCCGGAATCGCGAGCACGGCGGTTACGATGAAACCCTTGTACATCGCGCCCATGATATTGGGCTTGCGGCCCAGCTTCACGAAATAGGTCCCAATGATTGAGGTGACGATGCACGCACCGCCGATCAGCAGCGGCAATGCCATCAGCGGCAGCAGCAGGTCGCCTGCGGTGCGCAGCAGAAGCGCGGTCAGCACCATGGTGGCGCCCACGGTGACCACATAGGTTTCGAACAGGTCGGCGGCCATGCCCGCGCAGTCGCCCACATTGTCGCCCACGTTATCCGCGATCACCGCGGGGTTGCGGGGGTCATCCTCGGGAATGCCCGCTTCCACCTTGCCGACGAGGTCCGCGCCCACGTCCGCCGCCTTGGTGAAGATACCGCCACCCAGACGCGCGAAGATCGAGATCAGCGATGCACCGAAGGCGAGGCCGACGAGCCCGTCCACGACTTCGCGGCTGTTCGCTTCGAAGCCGAGAGGCCCGGCTAGGATGTAGAAGAACACCGCGATGGCCAGCAGGGCGAGGCCTGCCACCAGCATGCCGGTGATCGCGCCCGCACGGAACGCCAGCGTCAGGCCCTGCTGCAATCCGCTTTGCGCGGCGGCGGCCGTGCGCACGTTGGAGCGGACCGAGATGTTCATCCCGATATAGCCAGCCACGCCGGACAGGATCGCACCGATCAGGAAGCCGACGGCCGGGATCCAGTCGAGAAACACGAAAACCAGCACTGCAACCACGACACCGACGATGGCGATCGTGGTGTACTGGCGGTTCAGGTAGGCGGCAGCGCCTTCCTGGATCGCGGCGGCGATTTCCTGCATCTTCTCGTTGCCGGCCCCGGCACCAAGAACCTGTCGGCTCGTAAAAATTCCGTAGATGATGGCTAGCAGACCAAGTCCGATAGCGACGAGAACGAGTTCCACGCCTTATTTCTCCCCCAGTTATATACCGAATAGCATCCGGTTTGCTCGCCCTTGTCTACGGGCAATTCAAGGTGTGCATGGCTATAAGGGCTCGGCCCAAGGCGCAAGCCCTGCTTGCATTTCTGCACATCTGGCAGGGTCGGCGCCGAAGGTCACCCGGCCTCGTTCAGTGGCGATAGCCTAGTTTGTCGCTGTCACTCACGGCCGTTCCATCGAGGATGACAGGTGCAGCACCGCGTTGTGCGACCGCGCCGATCCGCGCCGCATCGATGGGAAGATCGGTGCCGTCCGGGGCGGTGAAAAGCAGTGCGTAATCGTCGCCCCAGCGCAGCGCATCGGCGCGGCGGGTTTCGGGCGCGGCGAGGGGCACGGCGGCGCTATCCAGTGAGAATGAGACGCTGCTGGCCTCGGCCATGCGCCACGCATCGAGCAGGAGCCCGTCGGACACGTCCATCATGGCAGATACATGCGGTGCCAGCGCTCGGCCTTGAACCAAAAGCGGGGCTGGGCGGGTGAAAGGCGCGGTATCGGCATCGCCGCCCTGCGTCAGAGCCTCGAACCCCATCATTGCACCGCCGATAGCTCCGCATAAGAATACTCCATCACCCGGCTGTGCGCCGCTGCGCGAGGGGACGGGTATGTGCGTCGCGCGGCCGAGTGCGGTGAGGCTGAAAGTACTCGGGCCATCGGATTTGACGGTATCGCCGCCGAGCAGAGGCACGTCGAAGGCGATCAGCGCGGCTTCGAGACCCTTCAGAAACGCCGCATCATTGGCTCCGAGCGAATAGCCGAGCAGTACGCCGAGAGGCTCTGCACCCTTCGCCGCCAAGTCCGACAGGTTCACCGCGACAAGTTTCCACGCGACATCCGCCAACGACTGTTCGCGCGGCCAGTGAACGCTTTCGACCATCATGTCCTTGGTCAGGACCAACGTCTCATTGCCCAACTTGAGCACCGCAGCATCGTCGGCCAGCCCGCGCGCGGATTCGCTATTCGCGAGAGCGCGCAGTGCAGCGATGAAATCGAGCTCGTTCATGTCATGCTACCTGCCGTTCGCCTCGAGCGAAGTCGAGAGGCGGTAACCTCAGCGTTTCTCGATTGCGCTCGACACGAACGGATGCTGGTGACTAACCCCTAACAGCCTTGGCCACTGCGTCGAGCACGCCATTGGCGAACTTGGCTTCGCGATCGTCGAAGAAGGCTTTCGCGACATCGACATACTCGCTGATGACCGCTCCCGTCGGGATGTCGGCGCGTGCGATCAGCTCGTAAGCGCCGCAGCGCAAAACCTGCAGCAGCGTCTTGTCGAGTCGCTTGAGGCTCCATCCTTCGGCCAGCTTTGCTTCCAGGGCCGCGTCGATTTCTTCGCCACGCGCATCCACGCCGCGCACGATATCGTCGAAGAACGGCACCTCCGCCTCGGCATAGGTATCGCCCTCGATCTCGCGCCCCAGCCGGTGCTGGTGGAATTCGTCGAGCAGTTTCGGCAGGGGAGTGCCCTCCATCTCGCGCTGGTAGAGCGCCTGGACGGCTGCGAGACGAGCGGCGGAGCGGGCAGTGCTTCTGGACATTATTTCAATCGCAATCTGATGGACTGGGCGTGGGCTGGAAGCCCCTCGGCTTCAGCGAGGGTGATGGCGGCAGGGCCGATGGCGGCCAGCGCATCTTCGCCCGCCTCGATAAAGCTGGTCCGTTTCATGAAGTCGAGCACGGAAAGGCCGCTGGCGAAGCGGGCGCGGCGCCCTGTGGGCAGCACGTGGTTGGGCCCCGCGATATAATCGCCGACCGCTTCGGGCACCATACGGCCAAGGAACACGCTGCCTGCATGGCGCAGCTGTGCGAACAGTGCCTCGGGATCGTCGACCGCCAGCTCGACATGCTCTGCGGCGAGCCGGTTGGCGAGCGGGATTGCATCGTCGAGGCTGGCGACGGTAATGATCGCGCCGTGTGAGTCCCACGCGGCACGCGCGGTCTTGCCGGTGGCGAGCATGGCCGCCTGCACATCGACCTGGTCTTCGACTTGCGCGGCGAAATCGGCACTGTCGGTGATGAGGATCGATTGCGAGCTTGGGTCATGCTCGGCTTGGCTGAGCAGGTCGGCGGCGATCCATGCGGGGTCGTTCTTGTCGTCCGCGATGACGAGGATTTCGCTCGGCCCCGCGATCATGTCGATCCCGACCGTGCCGAAAACC
Organism: Alteriqipengyuania sp.; assembly: GCF_964222115.1. Classification (NCBI taxonomy): domain Bacteria; kingdom Pseudomonadati; phylum Pseudomonadota; class Alphaproteobacteria; order Sphingomonadales; family Erythrobacteraceae; genus Alteriqipengyuania; species Alteriqipengyuania sp. Next base: position 5,382 of record NZ_CAXQBM010000072.1, on the reverse strand, counting down.
TGCCGCTTGGCTTCCGCGACCCACGCATTGCCGGGGCCGGTAATGACATCGACCGGCGCGATCTTTTCCGTGCCGTAGGCGAGTGCGGCAATCGCCTGCGCTCCGCCGACGCGCCAGATCTCGTCGATGCCTGCGATGTGCGCGGCCGCCAGCACCAGCGGGTTCATCTCGCCCTTGGGTGTCGGGGTGACCGCAACCAGACGCTCCACGCCCGCGACCCGTGCAGGGATGGCGTTCATCAGCAAGGAAGAGGGGTAGGCCGCGCGTCCGCCGGGGACGTAGAGCCCCGCCGCGTCGACAGCATTCCAGCGATGCCCGAGCCGGACCCCTGCATCGTCAGTGAAATCTCGCCCGCCCGGTTTTTGTGCCTCATGGTAGGCGCGGATGCGCGACGCCGCGAGGTCGAGCGCATTGCGCAGATCCGCGTCCAGTTCCTCGTAAGCGCGCTCGCACCGCCACGAGGGAACGCGCCAATCTTCGTCGCTTGAGAAGTGATGGCCGTCGAGCTTCATGGTCAGCTCGGCCAGCGCCTTGTCGCCATGCGCGCGGACCTTGGCGATGATCTCGGCCACGTCGCGGCTGACATTCTGCTCGCTCTCGCGACGCGCATTGACCACGCGATCGAATTGGTCGGAAAAATCGGGGGCGTTGGCGTCTAAGATCTGCATCAGGCGGCGGCCTTCGCTTGCGCGCGCTGTTCGGCCTCGCTGCGGAACGCCTCGACCAAGTCTGCCACTCGGCTGTCGGTTTTCAATGCGGCACGGTTCACGATCAGGCGCGCGGTGATGTCCACGATCCGCATGGTTTCGACCAGTCCGTTTTCCCGCAGGGTCGTGCCGGTGGACACAAGGTCCACGATACGGCGCGCGAGGCCCAGCGAGGGCGCGAGTTCCATCGCCCCGTTCAGCTTGACGCATTCGGCCTGGATGCCGTGCTTTTCAAAATGGCGGCGGGTGATGTTGGGGTATTTGGTCGCGACGCGCACATGGCTTTCGCCGTCGACTTCGCGTTCATCATCCGCGCGCTTGGCCACTGCGAGGTGGCAATGTCCGATATCGAGATCGACCGGCGCATAGAGGTCCGAATAGTCGAATTCCTCTATTACGTCGGAACCGACGATCCCGATCTGTGCGGCGCCATGCGCCACGAATGTCGCCACATCGAACGCGCGCACGCGGATCAGGCGCAGATCCTCGCGTGCCGTTGCGAAGCACAGTGCACGGTTGGCCTTGTCGTGGAAGCCTGCCTCGGGCACGACGCCCGCACGCTCCATCACGGGCAGGGCATCGTCGAGCAGTCGGCCCTTGGGCACGGCGAAAGTGAGGTCGCTCTGCGGCATGGAGCGCCAGATAGGGCGGACGAAGCGAAAGGGCAATTGCACGAAGACTATGGCAGGCGGCAAAGCGAAGTACGAGGTTGTCGATCCGCAGGCAAAAGGGTTCGAGGCGGTGCAGCGCGCATTCGCCAATCAGGTCGCCTACTGTAGCGATAATGGTGCGCCCATCACTGCCGCCATCTGTCAGGCCTTGCACGATCTGCTGGAGACAGAGCGGGGCGGGGCGGTGATGCGCCGGGTCCGCAAATGGGCGGGTGCGCCGCTGGCCGATGCGCTGCCTTTGCGCGTGGCTGGCGGGCTGCATGCGCTTCATCTTGGCGGGGAGGACGATGCGCTCTCGGCGATCTATCTCGACCAGCGGGTGAGCAATCCGGCGGAGATCGTCGCCGATGCGATCGAACGGCACGAGGCGTTCCTGATGCCGTGGCTCGACGGCCCGCCCCAAACCAACGAAGCTGGCCGCAGTTGGGCCTATGCCGCCGCGATGCTGTGGCTCGCGGACAAGGGGCTTCCCGCGCAGTTCGCACTCAACGAGATCGGGTCGAGCGCCGGGATCAACTTGATGCTGCGGCGATACTTTTTCGATCTGGGCGGGGTGACCGCCGGACCGAGTGGCGCGCAAATGAGGCTTGCCCCCGAATGGCGAGGTCCGCCGCCGCCCGCGCGGAAATACGATATTGTCGGCGCGCGCGGATGCGACGTGAAACCGGTCGACCTGACCGATCCCGCGCAGGCACTGCGGCTGAAGGCCTATATCTGGCCCGAATTTACCGAGCGCTTTGCGCGCATGGATGCGGCGATTGCAGCCGCCAACACGATGCCGCCCGAAGTGGAGCGCGAATCCGCCGATGCTTTTGTCGAACGCGTGCTGGCCGAACCGGCAGAGGCGGGCGTGACGCGGGTCATCATGCACTCGGTCGTGTGGCAGTACGTACCCGAATACCAGCGCGAATTCGTGACGAAAGCAATAGAGGCGGCAGGCGAGAAAGCGACCGCCGACGCTCCGCTCGCATGGGTCTCGCTCGAAGCCAATCGCGACACGCACCGGCACGAGTTGTCCGTGCGCTATTGGGCCGGTGACAAGGCCGATGGCAAAGACTGGCAGCGGCTGGCGGTCGCCCACCCGCATGGCAGCTGGGTGGAATGGGAAGCAGGTTAGGCTGTTCGCCCCAGGAATGCCTCCATCGCCGCATTGACCTTTTGCGGCGCTTCCCACGGCACGAAATGTCCGCAGCCCGCGACCTGCTCGATAGTCAGGTCGTCGATGATGTCTTCCATGCCCACGAGATTACCGGGCGGCAGGGCGATATCGTCCATCGCCCAGATCACGAGTGTGGGGATCGTCAGCTTGGGAAGCTGCGGCGCCTTGTAATCCGCTGGAAGCTCGAACGGGGCGTCCATTGGCGGCACGATCACCGGGCTTGCCCGGTACCAGTTGAGCATGCCGAAGGCGGCGGCGCGGTCCTGCCATTCCTCCAGCAGCTTGTTCCGCTCCTCGTCGTCCATGCCGGAAGAGCGGTCCCACTTCACTTCCTTCATCAGGATGCCGACGAGGCCTTTCTCGCGAACGAGGTCGTCATTCGCGGTGTTGCGGAAGCCCCGCATGTACTGGCTGCTTTCGCGCTGGTACGGATCGGTGAAGAGCAGTTTCTGGAAGATCGCAGGGTGCGGCGCATTGGCGATAATGCAGCGGCTGACGCGACCGGTGCCTGCGCCGCTCTGCCCCGCCAGTGCCACGCCCCACGCGATGGCGCCGCCCCAGTCGTGCCCGACGATGGTGAAATCGTCGACACCCAGTTCGGCAGCGAGCAGGAAGATATCGCCGATCAGCTTGTCGGGCGTGTATTCGGAAACCTCGCGCGGCTTGGACGATCCGCGATAGCCACGCTGGTCGGGCGCGATGCAACGATAGCGGTCGGAGAAATGCGCGATCTGGTTGCGCCAGGTCCGATGGCTTTCGGGGAAGCCATGCAGGAAGATCAGCACAGGAGCATCGCGCGGTCCCTCGTCGACCACATCCAGCTCGATCCCGTTCGCCAGCGTTACGCGCGTCTGTTCCATGCTCATCCTTCTGCTTCGACCTTGTCCATATATCCGTTGGCAACCATCGCCGCGACCTGATCGAACAGCTGGTCGGGGGTCCGGCGCATCTCGCCCATCGCTTCTTCGAAACCCTTTGCAAGGATAATCTCGCGCTGGCCAAGGGTAATGGCATTGAGGATATCCGTCGCGACTGTGTTCGGGTCGAGGCCATCGTCGATGGCCTTGTCGCTCTTGCCGCGTGCCGTACCGCTGGCGGTCAGGGCATTGCGGCTGACATTGGTCGCGACCGACCCGGGGCAGACCACGTGCACGCCGATGCCAGTCTGCGACAGTTCGCCACGCAGGGCATCGGCATAACCGATCAGCCCGTGCTTGGCGGCGCAATAGGCTGTGCGCAGCGGCACGCCGACCTTGCCCGCGATCGAGGAAATGAACACGAGGTGCTTGGGCTCGTCCTTACTGGCCTGTTCGACCAGGTTGGGCAGCAATGCCTGCACCGCCGCGATCTGCGCGGTCAGGTCGATCTCGATAATGTCCCGGTAGACCTGCATCGCGGTTTGCGTTGCGCGGCTGCGCTGCGAAATCCCCGCATTGGCCACGAAAAGGTCGATACCGCCGCGCCATGCAATCGCCTTCTCGGTGGCGGCATGCATCGCGGCCTCGTCACGCACATCGAACGGCAGGATCAGTGTTTCGGTGTCGCATGTGTCAGCAATATCGCGCAGACGCGCTTCGTCGCGGCCCGAGAGGATCACGTGTGTGCCTCGGTTTGCTGCCTCTCGCGCAAGTGCGGCGCCGATCCCGGACGAAGCTCCGGTGATCCACGCGGTCTTCCCGCTGAAATGCCCTGTCATGTGTCCTCCCCGTTCGTGTTCGTCACGGATAGGTGACAGTCTTGGGCACTTCCGGCAGCGGAATCCACTCTTTCTCGTCGCCCGGCACCTTGGCGAAGCGGCCTTCGCGCCAGTCTTCCTTCGCCTGCTGGATGCGATCCCGCTCCGAGCTGACGAAGTTCCACCAGACATGGCGCGGGTTTGAGAAACTCTCCCCGCCCAGCAGCATCACGCGCGCACCCTTCTGTGATCTCAGGGCAGGCGCATCGCCCGGTTTGATGACGACAAGCGTGTAGAGCGGAAGGTCCATACCATCGAGTGTCGCCTCCCCATCCACCACCATCACTGCGCGTTCGTCCGCCGGGGAATCGATGGGCAGCTGGCCACCGGGAGCCAGCACGATCTCGGCATAGATCGTATCGGCATAGGTCGTGGTCGACGCACGCTGGCCCCAGAGCTCGCCCATGATGACGATGGCGCGCGCGCCGCCATCTTCGATCACCGGAAGGTCGTCCACCGCCTCGAACGCCGGGTCGATCTCTTCGCATCCGTCGGGCAGTGCAAGCCAGGTCTGCATGCCGAACATTTTCGGCCCGCCCTTGCGCTCGTTTTCTGGCGAGCGTTCGGAATGGACGATGCCGCTGCCAGCGGTCATCAGGTTCACCGTGCCGGGGCGAATGGTCGAAAACGTGCCGATGCTGTCGCGGTGATCGATTGCGCCATCGAACAGCCAGGTGACCGTGGCGAGGTTGATATGCGGGTGCGGGCGGACATCCATCCCGCCGCCTGCAGGCAGGTGCGCGGGGCCGAACTCATCGACGAAGATGAAGGGCCCGACCATGCGGCGCTCGCGCGAAGGCAGCGCACGACGAACCTGGAAATCGCCGAGGTCGTGGTTGGTCGGCGTGATGGTCGCTTCGATGGGGCCCGAAATCATGTCGTCGTCTCCGGCGCAGTGGCCTTGATAGCCAGCGCATGCACACGATCACCCGGAATATCGCCCAGCGCCCCGTTGACCATGCGCTGGCGTGCGAGACGCGATTTGTGCGCGAAGGCGGGGGCTTCGATCAGGATCGTGAAATGCGATTCCCCGCTGCCATCGTCGCCCATGTGGCCGCGATGCTTTGCGCTGTCGTTGACGATCTCCAGCGATGTCGGCGCGAAGGCCTC